>NZ_JBFBCG010000024.1:0-87871 GCF_040683105.1 Streptomyces sp. NPDC051020
GCTCGCCCCGATACGCCCAGTATCGGGGCGACCCTCCGCCTTGCGATCGCACGCACCAGACGCCGCCCGGCCCGCCCTACGGGCGGACGACGCCACTTTCGAAACACGCCCTAGAGGTCGAACTCGTGCGGCGGAAGGTCGAGTGCGAAGCACGCCTCCCGGACGACGGCCTGCTCCGACTTGTCGAAGTCGCCGTCGGCGCCGCCGATGACGATGCCGATCTGGATGACGGCACGCGCCTCAGCCGGCTTCTTCTTCGCCTTGCCGATCTCCTGGAGCACGCTGACCTTGCCGAAGGCGAAGTCGGCGGTGAGCTTGTTCACGTACTCGTTGAAACGTCGCTGCAGGTCGTCCGCGGGGAAGTTCTGGAGCACCTCGTTGGAGGCGATGAGCGAGGCGACGCGCTGGCGCTCGGACGGGTCGATGGAACCGTCGGCGGCGGCGACCAGGGCGCACATGGCCATGCTCGCGTCGCGGAACGCACCGCTCTTCAGGTCGTTCTTCTTCGCCTCGAGCTGCGACTGCATCGTCGTCGCGGATTCCTTGATCCGATCCCACAGTGCCATGACGTCTCCATACGTTGCTTGCGTTGCGTTGCCGGAACGAGATCCAACTCTACAGACGTGTAGAAGTTAGCAGGATGTCGCCCGCTGCGTCCGGGAACCGGCCTTCAGTACGATGCTGCGACGCCGTGGCCGACGCGGCATCGCACGAAGGGCAGTCACCACGATGGACACGGCCGGGGCCAGCCACCGCCCTCACAACGAACTGTCCGACGACAACGTGCCCCCGGCGGGCCCCGCCTCCGACGGCCGACGCCCCCGCAAGCGCGGACAGGGCGAGCTGGAGGCCCAGGTCCTCGCCGTTCTGCGCTCGGCGAACGGCGCCGCGACGGCGGGCTGGGTGCAGGAACACATCGACGGCGACCTCGCGTACACCACCGTCATCACGATCCTGTCCCGTCTGTACGAGAAGAAGTACGTGACCCGTGCCCGCCAGGGCCGCTCCTACACCTGGACGTCCGCCTCCGACGAGGCCGGTCTCGCCGCGCTGCGGATGCGTCGGGTCCTGGACGGCGAACGGGACCGCGAGGCCGTACTCGCCCGGTTCGTCTCGGCGCTGTCCCCGGGCGACGAGGAACGCCTGCGCGCGCTGCTGGCGCAGACGACGGAGAAGGACGAGGGCTGACCCATGGGCGTCTTCGTCTACCTGCCCCTCGTGCTGCCGCTGACCGCGCTGCCGATCGCGCGCCTCGCCGAACAGCATCTGCACCCGCGCAGTGCCACCCGCCTGCTGGCGGCCGTCGGCACGACGCTCGCCCTGTGCAGCACGGTGTGCCTGGCGCTGCTGATGGTGGTGGGCACGGCCCAACTCCCCGGCAACCCGCTGCCGGACGGCTGGTCGGACCCCGAGGTGCGTGCGGCGGTGCCGTACGAGGAGAAGGCGGGCATCGTCGCGATCGGGGTGCTGGCGGCGGTGGTGGTGGCCTGCGGGTCGGCAGTCCACCGCCACGTATGCCAACGCATCCGCGCCACACGGGCCCTGCAGTCCCTCCCGGAGCAGCCGTCCGCGGTCGCCGTGCTGCCGGACCCGAAGCCGTACGCGTACGCACTTCCCGGCGCCCCCGGCCGGGTGGTGGTGTCGACGGCGATGATGGAGTGCCTGACCGCCCGCGAACGCCGGGCGCTCGTCGCCCACGAGCAGGCCCATCTGGCCGCCCGTCACCACCGCTACCTCCTGGCCACCCAACTTGCCGCGCGCGCCAACCCGTTCCTGCTGCCGCTGCGTACGGCGGTGGCGTACAGCACGGAACGGTGGGCGGACGAGGAGGCGGCGCGGGCGATCGGTGACCGGCGGGCGGTGGCGGGCGCGGTCGGCAAGGCGGCGCTGTTCGCGCACCGTTCGCCCACCGCCCCGCCCGCGTTCGCCGCGTTCGCGGCGGTGGGCCCGATACCGCGCCGGGTCGCAGCGCTCCTGGAGCCGGTCCCGCCGACCCGGCTGTGGCCCCCGTCGTCCGCGCATGTCACCTTGGCGGGACTGGTGGCCACCGTCGGAACGACGGTGTCGGCGCTGTCGTCGCTGAACGCGACGGTGACGCTGGTGCGGATCCTGCACGAGGCGACCCCGCTCTGAGGTTCGGACCGACCGGTCTCAGTCGGCGGCCGCGGCGTGCTCGACGACAGGCATCTCCGTGCGGGCGACAGGCACACTGCCCCCGGACGCACCGCCCCCGCCGTCCCGCCACGTCCGGATCCTGGCCACGACGGGCTGGGTCCAACGGGCGGTGAGCGGACCGATGATGACGAGAATCAGGACGTACGCGGTGGCGATCGGCCCGATACGGGGCTCGGTCGCCACGGCCAGACCGGCGATGACGATGGAGAACTCGCCGCGCGCGACCAGCGTCCCGCCGGCCCGCCACCGCCCGCCCGACCCGATCCCGGCGCGCCGGGCGGCGTACCACCCGGTGCCGATCTTGGTGAAGACGGTGACGACGGCCAGCAGCAGCGCGGGCAGCAGCACGGGCGGAATGTCGGACGGATCGGTGGAGAGACCGAAGAACACGAAGAAGACGGCGGCGAACAGATCGCGCAACGGTGTCAGCAGCTTGCGGGCCCCTTCCGCGACCTCCCCCGAGAGCGCGATCCCGACGAGAAACGCCCCCACGGCCGCGGACACCTGCAACTGCTGTGCCACGCCGGCCACCAGGACGGTCAGCCCGAGCACGACGAGGAGCAGCATCTCCGGATTGTCGGAGGAGACGGCCCGGCTGATGAGCCGGCCGTGCCGCAGCGCCACGTAGAGAACCAGACCGACGGTACCGAGGGCGATCAGCAGGGCGATGCTGCCCCCGGCCAGACCGGCACCGGCCACCATCGCGGTGAGCAGCGGCAGATAGACGGCCATCGACAGGTCCTCGATGACGAGAACCCCGAGAATGACGGGCGTCTCCCGGTTTCCCAGCCGCCCCAGATCGGTGAGTACCTTCGCGATGACGCCGGACGACGAAATCCAGGTGACCCCGGCCAGTGCGACGGCTCCCACGGGTCCCCACCCGAGCAGCAGCGCAGCCACCGCGCCGGGCGTCGCATTGAGCACGAAGTCGACGGCCCCGGACGGGTATTGCGTCTTCAGGCTGGTCACCAGCTCGGACGCGCTGTACTCCAGCCCCAGCAGGAGCAGCAGCAGAATGACGCCGATCTCGGCGCCGACGGCGGTGAACTCCTCACTGGCCCCGAGGGGCAGCAGCCCCCCGTCCCCGAACGCCAGCCCTGCCAGCAGGTAGAGCGGAATCGGCGAAAGCCCTATCCGCCCGGCGAACCGTCCGATGATCCCGAGCCCCAGTATGACGGAGCCGAGCTCCACCAGCAGTGCGGTCGTGTCGTGCACGGTCAGCCCTCCGCGATGATCTCGGAGAGCGCGTCGACACCCTCACGCGTTCCGACGACGACCAGCGTGTCCCCGATGGCCAGCCGGAAGTCCGGCCCGGGCGACGGATGCGCACTGTGCGTCCGCAGCACGGCCACGATCGACGCCCCGGTCCGCGTCCGGGCCCGGGTGTCCCCGAGCAGCCGGCCCCCGTACGGGGAGCGCGACCCGAGCGGTATGTGCTCGGTGACGAGATCGATGCCCTCGGTCCGTACGGCGTCGATGGGCGCGGCGTCGATGAGGTGGGCGAGTCCGGTCGCCTCCCGTGGAGTCAGGGCCACGGAGAGCTGACAGGAATCGGGATCGTCGCGCTCGTAGAACCCGATGAACCGGCGCCCGTCGTGGTGGACGACGACGGAGATGTGCTGTCCCGACTCGGTGATGTAGTCGTACTGCACACCGACTCCGGGCAGCGTGGTCCGGTGGGTTCCCATGGCTTCCTCCCGATACGCGCGGCGACAGGGCGACGCACTTGGTGATCTCTTTAACCTTCCATTACCTTAACCGGAGGTTTCCGCCGCTTGGTGTCCGCGCGCACGGAGACCCTGCTCACCTGCGGATACGGCGTGATCGGTGCGCCGCCCCCGGGAGGCGGCCGAGGTCCGGACACAGCCGTGCCCGGCGGTCCGCTGCTCACCGCCGGGCACATGGGGATCGGGAACGGCGTCAGTCGGTGATCTCGATCTTGCCGTTGGCCGATGCCGATGCCGATGCCTCGGCCGGGGCCTGCGCCGTGATCTGCGCCGCAGCGTCCGAAGTCGACCCGCTCTTCAGGTTCTTCAGCAGTGCCGCCAGGTCGACGCCCGTCGTGGCGGTGAGCAGCTCCATGCCCTGCGCGACGTTGTCCGCGACCGTGCGCGACAGCTGGCTCGCGCCGTCCGTCGAGATGACCGTCATCTTGTCGACGGCGCTCAGCGGTTCGGCCGCCTTGGCGACGACGTGCGGCAGTACCTCGACCAGCATCTGGAGCACCGCCGCATCGCCGTACTGGGCGAACGCGTCCGCCTTCTTCCGCATGGCCTCGGCCTCGGCCGCGCCCTTCGCGGCGATGGCGGCGGCTTCCGCCTCGCCCTCGATGCGGACGGCGTCGGCGAGCGCCGAGCGGTGGAGCTTCTCGCCCTGACCGGTGAGGCGGGAGCGCTCCGCGTCCGCCTCGGCCTCCTTGACCTGGGCGATGCGGCGGGCCTCGGCCTCCTGCTCGGCCCGGTAGCGGGCGGCGTCGGCGGGCTTGCGGACCTTGGTGTCGAGCTCGCGGTCGGTCAGGGCCGCCTGACGCTGGGCGACCTTCTCCTGCTCCTCCAGGACTTCCTGCTGGCGGGCAGCCTCGGCGAGCGGGCCGGCGGCGTTGGCCTTGGCCGCCGCCGCTTCCGTCTCGGCCTTGATCTCGGCCTGCTTGAGGTAGAACGTCCGCTCGGCGATGGCGATTTCCTCGGCGGCCTTCAGGCGGGCCTGCTCGGACGCGCGCTTGGCGATCGCCTCGGCGATGTCCGCCTCCTGCTTGGCGCGGGCGGCCTCGGGGCGGCCGAGGTCTTCGAGGTAGGAGCCCTCGGTGGTGATGTCCTGGATCTGGAAGGCGTCCAGGATCAGGCCCTGGCCGGAGAGGCTGGCCTCGGCCTCCTCGGCTACCTGGCCGGCGAACGCGGCGCGGTCGCGGATGATGTCCTCGACCGACATCCGGCCGACGATGGCGCGCAGCGCGCCGGAGAGCACCTCCTGGGTGAAGCCGACGATGCCGTCCTGCTGCTGCAGGAACCGCTGGGCGGCGGCCCGGATCGCGTCCTCGTTGCCCCCGACCTTGACGATCGCGACGCCTTCGAGGTGGGACTTCACGCCGCGCAGGGTGACAGCTCCGCGCACGGCGACCGGGATGTGCCGGCTGGAGAGGTCCAGGGTGAACTTCTGCTGCACGAACGGGACGACGAAGACGCCGCCGCCGACGACGACCTTCTGACCGCTGTTGTCGATGCTGGTGCGTCCGGTCACCGGGTCGGTCGACTTCTTGCCGCGCCGGCCGGTGATGATGAAGGCCTCGCTGGGCCCGGCGACCTTGTAGCGGGTGATTACCACGAGGCCGAGGAGTACGAGGAGTACGACGACTCCGACGACGGCGGTCACAACTGGGCTCATAAGGGGTCCCCCCTGCCTCCCGATCGGGGACGGCAGTTCGGTTCAGTGGGTGGTCAGCGCTCGACGGGGCGGACCGCGACCGAGGTGGTCGAGAGTGCGGCCTCCACCCAGATCTCGGTGCCGCGTTCGACCGGCGCCGGGCTCTTCGCCGCGAGTTTCACGGGCTGGCCCGCGAGCCGCAGCAGGACCTCGCCGTAGCCGTCGGCCGGGATGGCCGTGACGACGGACCCGGACGTGCCGACGAGATCGTCGCCCCGCGGTGTGGCGGCGGTCTGATCGCGCATCAGGGCGCGGCTGAACTTCCAGGTCAGCCAGGCCGCGACCAGTCCGGCGACCAGTCCGGCCGCGGTCGCGGCGACCGTACCGGCACCGGTGGTGCCGAGCACGATCGCGCCGCCGAAGCCGAGCATCGAGAGGAATCCGGCAATGACGGGGAGGGACAGGAGGCCGTCGAAGAGCCCGTCGAGTACGCCCCCGAAGAGCCCTTCGAGGATTCCGTCGAAGATCAGGGAGAGGGCGAGGAGCACGATCCCCGCAATGCCCAGGCCGAGAAACAGGGTCATGTGATCACTTTCCCGATCTGCGAAATCCTCCGAAGTTCCGTCGAACTGGCTGGATGATGCCATACATGCTTGCGCCGTGACATTGCCGAGGTCCGGCAATCTTTTACTTGTTCTTGATGCCGGAGATGTGGTCGGCGAGCGTGTCCAGCGACTGGAAGGCGGCCCCGAGGACCGCGACATGCTTCCACCGCAGCACGCCGTCCGTCCCGATCGGGAACACGGCGCGGCGCGCCCCGATCCCGGGTGCCGTGATCCCGTAACGCGGGCGACCTCCCGTCCGGTGTCCGCGAGCAGCGGCATCCGCAGACCGTACGTGCGGGCGAACGACTCGTGACTGTCCACACCCTGTGGACTGATTACCCAGACCTCCGCGTCGAGACCGGTGAAGGTCTCCATGCCGGAGGGGTACGCGCAGAGCTGTTTGGTGCAGACGGCCGTGTTGTCGCCGGGGTGAAGAAGGCGAGGACGACGATACGGCCGCGGTGGCCTCGCACGGAGGGGACCATCCGCTGTGCGTGCTCATCGACGCGCTGAACCGAGACAGCGGGGGCGTTCAGCCGGTGGGCCCCGCCGGGGCGTAGTGGCCCAGGAACATGTCGACGCCGCTGGTGATCAGGCGGTCCGTGACCGGGTCGTCGATGGCCGTACCGTACGAGCTGAAGACCAGGTGCGGAAAGACCAGCAGCGCGTACAGCTGGATGATCGCCGTCTCCAGGTCCGGGATGGTCAGGCGGCCCCGGTCGGCGAGGGTGCGCAGGGCGTCGGCGACGGCGGGGTGGTGGCCCTCGGGGCCGTGGCCCTGCCAGGCGTTCGCCAGCTCCGGGAAGCGGTGCAGTTCGGCGGCGACGAGATTGCGCAGGGCGATGACGTCGGCGTTGTCGCGGACGGCGGACACCCAGGTGCGGGCCGCCTCGACGAAGGCGGTGCGCAGGTCGTCGGCGTCGGCGAGTCCGGCCAGTGCGGCGGCCGAAGGGCCGCCCAGGGGCTCGTCCAGTGCGCCCGCGATGACGGCCGTGAACAGTGCTTCCTTGCTGCCGAAGTGGTTGTAGACGGTCACCTTCGACACGCCCGCCTCGGCGGCGATGGCGTCCATCCCGACGCCGAACCCCTCCCGCAGGAACGCCTCACGGGCGGCCTTGACGATGGCTCGCCGCTTGGCCTCGGCGCGCGGTCCACCGGGGGGCTGTTTGGCGTTCCCCCGGTGACTGCTCTGCATGGTCATGGGGCAAGGCTAACAGTCAGCTGAACTGAACAGTTGAGTTCATGTGAACTGATCCGTACAGTTCAGTTCATGAGTCCGCATGAGACGCACGTACAGCATCCGGCCACACATCAGGCCGGGCATCCGCCCGCCCACCCGCGTCGCTGGGCGACGCTCGCCCTTGTCTGCGTCGCGCAGTTCATGCTCGTCCTCGACGTCACCGTCGTGAACGTCGCACTGCCCGACATGGCCGCCGACCTGCACCTCGGCCGCACCGCCCTGACGTGGGTCGTCACCGCCTACACCCTCTGCTTCGGCGGGCTGATGCTGCTCGGCGGCCGGCTCGCCGACGCCCTCGGCGCGCGCCGTACCCTCCTTGCGGGGCTGGCTCTCTTCACCGTCGCCTCGCTGGGCACCGGGCTCGCCGACGGCGCCCCGGTGCTGGTCGGGGGCCGGATCGCCCAAGGAGTGGGGGCGGCGCTGCTGTCGCCCGCCGCCCTGTCCCTCGTCACCACCTCGTTCCACGGCGCGGAGCGCAACAAGGCGCTCGGGGTGTGGGCGGCGATCGGCGGGACCGGGTCGGCGATCGGGGTACTGCTCGGCGGTGCGCTGACCGGCGGCCCCGGGTGGCAGTGGGTCTTCTACATCAATGTGCCCATCGGGATCGCCCTGCTCGCCGCCGTACCCGCCCTCGTCCCGGCGCGCGCTCCCCAGCCCTCCGCCCGGCTCGATCTGCCCGGAGCGCTGCTGGTCACGGCCGGGACCGGAGCGCTCATTTACGGACTGGTCGAGGCGGGGGACGCCGGGTGGGGATCGGCCGCCGTCCTCGTGCCGGTCGCGGGGGCCGTGCTCCTGTACGGGGCGTTCGCGGGCGTCGAACGGGCGGCCGAACATCCGCTGATGGATCTGCGGATGTTCACCCGGCGGCCGGTGCTCGCGGGCGCGTTCCTGATGCTGGTCGCGACGGCGCTGCTGATCGCCTTCTTCTTCCTCGGATCGGTCTATCTGCAGCATGCGCGAGGGTTCACCCCGATGCGGACCGGGCTGGTGTTCCTGCCGGTGGCCGTCGCGGTCGGGTTCGGCGCGCATCTGGGGTCGCGGCTGGTCGGGACGGCCGGCAGCCGCGGGACAGCGGTCGCCGGGATGGTGATCGCCGCCGCCGGTTCCGTACCGCTGACCCGGCTGGGAGCGGACAGCAGCGTGTACGGGGCGCTGCTGCCCGGTCTCTCCGTCGCCGCGCTGGGGCTCGGCGCGGTCTTCGTCACCGCGACCACGACAGCGCTGGGCATGGTCGGGCACCACGAGGCGGGGCTCGCGTCCGGGGTGGTCAACACGTTCCACGAGGTGGGCGGCGCGATCGGAGTGGCGGTCGTCTCCACGGTCGCGGCAGCCGGGATCGAAGGCGGTGCGGTGGGCGGGTTCGCCGACGCGTTCACGGTCTGCGCGGCGGCGGCCGGGGCCGGTGCGGTCGTCGCGGTCGGCCTCGTGCCGCGGGGGAAGCCGGAGACGACGGGCGGGCCGCACGTGCACTGAAGCTGCTGTGCGGAAGCGGGGCGGAGGACGACATCGCGGTGCTTGCCTCGCGGAGACGGCCCCGGGCGCGGAAGGAGAGGGAGTAGCAGCCGCGTTGTCAGTGGGTGCTGCGAGGATCGCCGTCATGGAGACCACGGAGCCGTTGCTGCTCATCGATGTCGAAGCCGCCGTCCGCGCCGGTTGGGGTGCCGACACGACCACGCCCGACCACCGGCCGCACTGGACTGCGGCCAACCCTGCCCGGGACCAGTGCGGGGTCACCGCCCTGGTGCTCAACGACCTGCTGGGCGGCGAGCTGATCCGCGGCGAGGTCCGGGTCGACGGTGAGCGCACCGACTTCCACTGGTGGAACCGGCTGGGCATGGGCGTGGAGATCGACCTCACGCGGGAGCAGTTCGGGCCGGAGGAGATCGTCACCGGTGGCACGGTGATACCCCGGCCGGCGGAGATCGTACGGCTGCGCGAGGAGTACGAGCTGCTCCGCGGCCGGGTGCTGGACCGGCTCGGGCGGTAGGGGGCGGACAGGGGGCGGCGGTCAAGGCATCCGCCGGTCAGCCGAGTTCCAGGCTGGTGATGCCGAACAGCCCGGTGTGGTCGACGTCCGGTGTCGGACCCGTGTACATGCGGGCTGTCTCGAACGACGGGGTGAGACCCAGCTGTTCGGCGAGCCGGACCGCCGCCGGATTGATGTCGGGTACGTCGACGGCGATCTCCGTCTCCGGTGCAGTGGCCGAGAGAGCGCTCACCAGGGCGGCGGCCACCTCGGGCGACGTGGCGTGCAGCGGGCCGATGCGTGACGACGTTCGGCACGGGCGCAGCACGGCGAAGCCCTGCACCTCCCCGTTGGCCACGGCGGCGCGAGCGGTGCGCATGGGGGCGGCGACCCACGGGGCGAGAAAGCTGTCGCGCTCGGCGGGGAAGAAGCGGCGGTCGAAGGCGGCCAGCCGGTCGAAGGGGAGCGACCGGGCGTCGACGAGGGAGACACCGGGCGGTGCGGTGATGTCCATCGGAGGCAGCCCCTCCCAGCGCATGGTCGTCCACGCCGGACGGAACCCGGATTTACGGTAGTTGGACTGCTGGGCGACGACGCCGTCGAGTCCGATGTTGCGCCCGGCGAGCCGGTCCATTCCGGCGCGCCAGACCTGGATCCCGTAACCCCGGCCGCGCAGCTCCGGACGGGTGAGATAGAAGCCCAGGAAGCCGAAGCCGGAGCCGTAACGGATGACGGAGACGGAGGAGACGGGTTCGCCGTCGAGTCTGCCGATCAGGAAGCCGCGCGGGTCGGTGGCGAAGAAGGCGTGGCTGTCGGTGCGGCCCGGGTTCCAGCCCTCGGCGTGGGCCCACTCACCCAGCATGTCGATGTCGGCGGCGCTTGCGGTGGTGATCTCGAATGTCGGCACGGGGCAACCCGTACCCCGTGCGTGATCGGTTCAACGCGCTTCCCGAACTTACGGCCTCCCCCGCGGTAGGGAGTGGGCTCCCGACGCCCTGCGACTCCGCTCGCTGATCCACTCCCTACCGCGGGGGAGGCCGTCACCACCCGGTCCAGAGCAAGTGGTTGACGAGCAGGGCGACGACCGCCTGCGCCGTCAGCCAGCCGCGGCGGGCGGACGGGGGGAGCAGTGCGGCGGCGGGCAGCAGCCAGAGGACGAACGGCTGCCAGATGCGTTCCGTCTCGGCCTTGCTCATTCCGGACAGATCCGCGACGAGGAGGGCGAGGAGCGCGGCCAGGGCGAGGAGGCTCAGCCGCTGCGGTGCGGAGGTGGCGCCGGTGCGGACGGCGCGGACGGCGGACGGGGCACCGGCTGCGGCCCGGCGGAGACCGGCGACGGTGGCGAGACCGGCGGCGATCGTGGTGGCCGCGAGGTTCGCCCAGACCCAGTAGGCGTACGGCCGGATCCCACCCGCTCCCTGGTAGTAGCGCTCGACCAACAGCCGGTACCCCTCCCACCAGTTGAAGCCCACCAGGGTGAACGCGACCGGCACGACGAGCGCTCCGAGCAGGAGAAGCGGAAGGGGGCGTGCGGTGCGGGCGAGGAGCAGGACGGCGAGGAGCAGGAGCGCGATGAGCGTCAGGCCGTACGAGAGATAGCAGGTCAGGCCGTAGAGGAGGCCGGAGGCGAGGGCGGCCGCGGCGGCGCGGCCCGGCCGGGTCCGGCGGGTTGCGGCCAGGACGAGCAGGGCGATCGACCACGCGGCGACCGCGGCGAACCAGGCGTCAGCCGAGGCGCCGGTCCAGACCGCCATCGGTGCGAGGACGAGGAACGGGGCGGCGCGGCGGGCGAGGCGCTCGTCGGCGAGGGCGCGCACCGTGATCAGGGCGGCGACGACGGCGGAGCCGCCGAGCACGATGCACCAGACACCGGCCCAGCCCCCGCCGCCCAGCCCGATCCGGTCGAGCAGCACGAAGGTGAGCGTGGCGCCCGGCGGATGACCGGCGACATGGGCGGGCCAGTTACCCGGGGGGCCGACCAGGATGTGCGTGTTGAATCCGCGCAACGCTGCGCCGATGTCGTCGAAACGACTGATGACCTGCAGGTATTCATGCTTCGTGGTGAGCCGGTCGGCGATGCCCCGCCCCCAGCCGTCGATCATCGCCAAGGAGAAGATCCAGCCGAGGGAGGCCGCCCACGCGGTCGCGAGCAGACCCCGCCAGGGCAGCCGGCCGGCGAGGACCGGCCCGTACGCGATGACGGCCGCGGCGACGATCACAGCGGCCGGGGTGCCGGGGCCGGTGTGCGGGTACCAGGACGCCAGCAGGGGCGGCCAGTGGACGAAGAGGCTGCCGTCGGCGTCCTGGATCGCCCGGCCGACCAGCACGGCGGCGGTGACCAGCAGGACACCGGTGGCGGCGGCGATCAGGTCGAGGGGTCGGCCGGTGGCCCGCCGGCCGGCGGTGCGCTGCTCGCGTTTCACGTGCTCCTCGGTCTTCACACAGGCACGCTATGCAGGGCGGGGCGATGACGGGCGGTGCCACCGGGGCGCGTCATCGATCTGTCAGATCTTGGCCCGGTTGGCGGTCAACGGGAGTGACGTCGGAGTTTCGTCAGGAGTCGTACGCGCTGCGGCCCGAGACCTCGGGCTTAGCGTCGGGACATGGGCGACAGTCGTCACAACAGAGCGTTCCGGTTTTCGTTCCGCTTCGGTGGGGCGGGCCGTGCCGGGCCATCGGATGACGGACCGTCCGCGCGGCGGGCCCCGGCCGTGCTCGAACGGCTCCGGACCACGGATCGGCTGCCCTCCTCCCCCGGGTTCTGGCGCAGCCCCGTGCGCAGCGTCCGGTTCACGGCGGTGCTCGGGCTCGTCCTCCTCGTCGGGCTGACGCTGGTGTTCGTGACGGGGCTGCTGTCGTACGCCGCGTACAACCCGGATCTTGCGGCGGTCAACGACAAGACGCCGGGCAAGGGACTGCTGGGGTTCTACCTGTTCGCCTGGCCGACCGGACCGCACTGGCTGTACCGGCTGACGCAGGGGCTGCACGTCACGGGCGGCATCGTGCTCGTACCGGTACTGCTGGCGAAGCTGTGGTCGGTGATCCCGAAGCTCTTCGCGCTGCCGCCGGTCCGGTCGGTGGGGCACGCCCTGGAACGCGTGTCGTTGCTGCTGCTCGTCGGCGGGGCGCTGTTCGAGTTCATCACCGGGCTGGTCAACATCCAGGTGTTCTACGTGTTCCCGGGGTCGTTCTACACGCTCCACTTCTACGGGGCGTGGGTGTTCTTCGCCGGGTTCGTCGCCCACGTCGGGGTGAAGCTCCCACGGGCCGTACGGGTGCTGCGCAGCGGTGAACTGCGCGGTGAAACCGATGAGCTGGCGTCCCCTGCCCCCGATGCGCCGACCATCTCCCGGCGCGGCGCCTT
Source organism: Streptomyces sp. NPDC051020 (assembly GCF_040683105.1). Taxonomy (NCBI): domain Bacteria; kingdom Bacillati; phylum Actinomycetota; class Actinomycetes; order Kitasatosporales; family Streptomycetaceae; genus Streptomyces; species Streptomyces sp. NPDC051020. The sequence goes on from NZ_JBFBCG010000024.1 coordinate 12,711, forward strand.
CGCCATGGTGGGCGCCGGGTCGCTCCTCCTGCTGATCACCTCGGTGGGCCGGAGCTTCGACGTGCTGCGCGGCACCGCACTCCTCACCCCGCGCGGGGTCGCCGACCCCGGGACGGGGCCCAACGGCTTCCAGATCAACAAGACGGCCGCGTCCGTCCGGATCGTCCCGGCCGACACGGGTGAACGGTGGCGGCTGACCGTCAGCGGACCCGCCGGGGATCTCGTGTTCACCCGGGAACAGCTCCTGGCCATGGATCAGTACAGCGCCGCGTTGCCGATCGCGTGCGTGGAGGGCTGGTCGACCGTGGACCAGTGGTGGCGCGGGGTGCGGCTGCGGGATCTGGCGGCGCTCGCCGGGTATCCGGACCGGCCGCCGGGGGTGTTCGTGGAGTCCGTGCAGCGCAGCGGGCCGTTCCGGAAGGCCGCGCTCCGCGACAACCAGGTGCGCGACCCGCGCTCGCTGCTGGCACTGGAGGTCAACGGCGAGACGCTGTCGCCGGACCACGGGTACCCGGCGCGGATCATCGTCCCGGCCGCGCCCGGCGTGCTCAACACCAAATGGGTGACTCGGCTGACGTTCGGAGAGCTGTGATGCGGAAGACGAACGGCCCGCGGTCCGCGGCGGTCTTCAGGCGCTGGTACGGGGAAGGGCCGCTGCATCTCCTGCTCCTGGCCGCCACCTTCGCCCTCGCGGGCTACGCGGTTGTGCGGCTGCTGGAGGGGGACACGTTCGGTGTCGCGGTGTGGCTCGTCGGCTCCGCGCTGGTGCACGACCTCGTGCTGCTGCCGGTGTACGCGACGGCGGACCGCGGCGTACGCGCGGTTCTGGGGCCGGGCTCAGGGCTGGTCAACTTCGTCCGCGTGCCCGCCTTTCTCTCCGGGCTGCTCCTGCTGATGTGGTTCCCGCTGATCAGCAGGAAGGCGACCCACTACAAGCCGGCGAGCGGGCTCTCCCCCGATGTGTTCCTCGGGAACTGGCTGCTGATCACGGCGGTGTTGTTCGCGGTGTCGGCGTTCTGGCTGGGCGTCCGGACCCTCCGGGTGCGGCGCAGGGCGATGAAGGGGCGGCCGTCCGACACCCACTGATCGACGGTCCGCCAGGCGTTCGGCTGCGTGTGCCGGAGCAGGGCCGGGGTGCCGAGCCGGGCCCAGGGAAACAGCGCGCCCCTGGTGGCGGCCCGGTCCTCCTCACCGGTCCCTTCCGGCGCGAGGCGACCGTCGTACAACCGGACCTGGACCCGTTCGTCGATGTCCAGCGGCGACGTCTCCGCGATGAGGAGCCCGCCGGGGGCGAGGAGGTCCGCGGTGCGCAGCAGGAGACCGTGCGGGTCGCCGCCGATGCCGATGTTGCCGTCGATCAGCAGCACGGTGCCCCAACGGCCCTCACCGGGAAGCGGGTCGAAGACGGAACGGTGCAGCGCCGAGCCGCCGATCCGGAGCGTGTGGGCGACAGCGGCGGCGCTGACGTCGATGCCGAGTGCACGGTGGCCGCGGGAGGCCAGTTCCGCGACGAGGCGGCCGGGACCGCACCCGATGTCGAGGACCGGCCCTTCGCAGCGGCGCAGCGCCGACAGGTCGGCGGCGTCGGCCTCCGCACACCAGCGCTCGACGTCCAGGGGCAGCAGCCAGCCGTCCGTACGGCGGAGGAAGAGCGGACCGTGGCCGTTGCGCAGCGCGTCGGTGTAGGGGTCGGTGGACCACGGCGCGAGGTCCTCTCTTTCGGAACCTGCCGTGCTCGTGGCGGAGCGGTCCGGAACCGTACTGCTCATCGGGCCGCCGCCGCGGTCAGCCGGGCCAGCACCGAGGCGAACTCCCCGTGCGGTGCCGCGGCGGCGACGTGCGCGGCGTCCGCCGCTGTGTCCACGTCCCGCAGCCGCGGCAGATCGCGCACGGTCAGTCCGGCGTCGACGAGACGCCGCCGCTGGACCGCACCGGTCTGCGGGACGGACATGGGCACGCCGCGCACCAGGTCCGGGTCGGGGGCGGCCAGGCCGAGTGCCCAGAAGCCGCCGTCGTCGGCGGGGCCGAACCAGGCGTCGCAGTCGTCCCAGGCGTCCGGGGAGAGCGCGGGCGCCAGTTGGGCGGCGGAGATCTGCGGGGTGTCCATGCCGATGAGCAGGGCCGGACCGGTACAGCCGGCGAACGCCGCCGCGAGCCGCTCGTCGAGTCCGCCGGAGCTCTGCGCCACCACCTCGACGCCCGTCGGCAGCCAGGGCCCCGGCCGCCCGTCCAGCACGAGTACGTGCCGCCGGGCGGGCAGCGAGAGCATCGTGCGCAGCGTGTCCCGGAGCGCCGCCTCGGCGAGCTGTGCGGCCTCGGCGGGCGTGAACGGCGGGGTGAGCCGGGTTTTGACCAGTCCCGGCAGTGGTTCCTTGGCGATGACGAGGAGGGCGGTCGGGCCGGACACGCTCATCGGGACGCCCCCTGACGGGCCGTCCCCGCGCTCGTCCGTTCCGGCGGCCTGTGCAGGACCGCGCGCATGTCCCGTACCGCATGCCAGGTCCCCCGCCAGGTGCCGGTCACCTTGGACCTGCCCGTGCGCGGCAGGTACGGGACATCGGTCTCGGCGACCCGCAGCCCGGCGTCCGACGCACGCACCACCATCTCCAGCGGGTAGCCGCTGCGCCGGTCGGTGAGCTCCAGTGCCAGCAGGTCCGCCCGGCGCCCCGCCCGCATCGGGCCGAGGTCGTGCAGGCGCAGTCCCGTCCGGCGGCGCAGCATCCGGGCCAGCGCCAGATTCCCGGCGCGGGCGTGCAGCGGCCACGCGCCACGGCCCTCGGGGCGGCGGCGCCCCAGCAGCAGATCGGTCTCGCCGTCGGCGATCCGGCGTACGAAGCCGGGCAGCAGACCCGGGTCGAGGGAACCGTCGCAGTCGCAGAAGCAGACGAACTCCGCTTCGGCGGCGAGCAGTCCGGCATGGCACGCGGCGCCGAAGCCGCGTCGCGGCTCATGTACGACGGTCGCCCCGAGTGAGCGGGCGAGCTCCGCGGATCCGTCGGTGGAGCCGTTGTCGACGACGACGGCGCGCCAGCCGTCCGGGATACGGCCCAGCACCCGGGGCAGCGCGGCGGCCTCGTCCAGACAGGGGAGGATCACGTCGGCGTGGGGGGAGCGGGCGGGGTAGGAGTCGGTCACCTCGCTCACACTACGGAGCAAAAACCGGCATTTCGGGCTTCAGGCTTCTTACGGAAGACGGACGTCGACCCTTCGGCGGACCGCCGACTGCCCGACCCGGGGCCGGGATGCCGAGGTGACCGTATGGAGAACATCCCGGACACCCCGGGTTCCGGCCCCGCCCCGGCGGACCGCGCGGCCATGTTCTCGTCGTCGACGATCCGACGGTCGCCGAGGTGGCCGCCGGCTGACCGGGCGGGCCGTCCGGAGCGGCCGTCGGTCAGCCGGTGGTGACCGCCGCCCTCAACGCCGCACCGGCGAACTCCTTCATCCCCTCCGCGAAACCCACCTCCGGGCGCCAGCCCAGTTCCTCCCTCAACCGCCGCGAGTCCGCCGTCACATGGCGTACGTCTCCGAGCCGGTACCCGCCGGTGATCTCCGGTGCCGGACCGCCGTGCGCGGACGCCAGCGCCGTCGCCATCTCGCCGATCGTGTGCGGGTCCCCGCTCCCCGTGTTGTACGCGGCGAAACTTCCCACCCCGCGTCCCCCCACGGCCTCCAGGGCCACCGCGTTCGCGACCGCCACATCGCGTACATGGACGAAGTCCCGCCGCTGACCGCCGTCCTCGAATACCTGCGGCGCCTCGCCCCGCTCCAGCGAGGAGCGGAAGAAGGAGGCGACCCCGGCGTACGGGGTGTCGCGCGGCATCCCCGGACCGTACACGTTGTGGTAGCGCAGGGACACCGCCCGGCCGCCCGTCGCCCGGGCCCACGCGGCGGCCAGATGTTCCTGGGCGAGCTTCGTCGCCGCGTACACATTGCGCGGGTCGGTGGGCGCGTCCTCGCCCACCAGCCCCGGCGTCAGCTCTGCCCCGCAGTCCGGGCAGCGCGGCTCGAACCGGCCCGCCGCCAGATCGTCCACAGCCCGCGGCCCGGGCCGGACCCGCCCGTGCCGGGGACAGTCGTACCGCCCCTCGCCGTAGACGACCATCGAACCGGCGAGCACCAGATTCCGCACACCGGCCGCGGCCATCTCCGCCAGCAGGGCGGCGGTCCCGAGATCGTTGCAGCCGACGTACTCCGGGGCGTCCGCGAAGTCCTTGCCCAGACCGACCATCGCGGCCTGATGGCAGACCGCGTCGACGCCCCGCAGGGCGTCGGCCACCGCCGCCCGGTTCCGGACATCGGCAACGATCAGCCCGTCCCGGCCGCCTCCGGCGCCCACGCCGTGCGCCGACTCCAGCAGCGCGTCGAACACCACCACCTCGTGCCTCCGCGCCGCCAGCGCCCCGGCGATGTGTCCCCCGATGAAACCGGCTCCGCCGGTGAGCAGTACACGCATGTCCGTCACGCTAAGGGCTGTCCCGTCATCCCTGGTGGATCAGCGCGCGGCGTCAGATGCGGTGCATCGCAAGGCGCAGGAGCGTCCTCATACTGCGGCGGAACCGAGTGGCCGTCAGACGAGCAGGAACGCGGTCGCGGTCCCCGCACCCAGCGCCGAGCCCGCCACCGTCTGGGCGACGCTGTGGTACCCGAGCGCCACCCGTGACCAGCACACGGCGACCGTCATCGCATACGCGAGCAGCCACCACGGCGAGTGGACCGCGGCCAGCAGCGCGACGACCGCCGAGGCGACCGACGCGTCCACCGAGATCTTCCAGACGGTGTTGACGGCCAGCAGCACGACCGTCATCGCCCACAGCGCCAGCATCGCCACCAGGATCCCGGTGGGCGCGTGGCCGAGGACCATGACGACCGAGCCTGCGCCGATCGAGCCGAGGATGACGAGGAAGATCGGTGCTCGCTTCGTACGGTCGACCACATGCCGGTCGCCCCAGGTGCCGCGCCCCCGCTCCCACTCGATGTATGCGGCCGGGAGGATCCCCGCGCACAGGGCCCCGAGCAGGCCCCACAGCAGACCGGTCCAGTGGCCGGCGGCGGCCGACCCGATGGCGAGCATGCCGGTCAGCAGAAGGTTGCGAGGCTGCAGCACGTCCGTGACCACGCGTGCGGTCGAGGCCGGCCTCGGGCCGGAGCCGGTGGCCGAATCGGTGGTCGTCATGCCGTCCTCTCCATGGCCGCCGAAGCCGCCAGTACGTCCCGGGCCCGGTCCTCGGTGACGGTGCGGTAGGCCGTCGCCACCTGCACCAGCCACGCCACCTCACCGTCCTGATCGGTGGCGTGCTGGGTGCCGACCGCCGCGGCGCTGCCGGCGGGAGCACCGGTGTTCATCGCGGTGAGGGCGGCCTTGATCCAGTACGCGTCGGCGAGCGGACCGGCCTTCGCGGGGGCAGCGGCGTCGGCCGCGGCAGCTGCCGCGGTGGTCGGGAGCAGGCTGTCCGGCACGTAGTGCCGCAGTTTCTCGACCGCGTCCGCGATATCGGCGGCCCACCGGTCGATCCGGAGATCCGCGGGGGTGTCGAACCGGGTCAGCTCGCGGCGGAGCGAGGCCGGGGGCTCGAACGGCTGGTCGGGGAACGCCGTCATCAACTCGTACCAGAGTGCGTGCAGTCGGGTCTGGGCCCGCCACAGCTTTGCCCGGCGCCGCCCCTTGCTGAGGGCGGGGACGGAAGCGCCGACCGCGAAGAACGCGAACAGCACGACCTGCGCGGCCTCGGTGACCTTGTCGAACTCCAGCGCGAAGGCGGCACTCGGCTGGTCGACGACGCTGACCCACAGGAAAAGGGTGCGGCTGACCGTGTAGGCGACCCCGATGAACATCGCGAACGTCATCATCGCGAGCCCCACCCGCAGATGGCGAAGCCCGGCACCGGCGGTGGCCAGCGCCCACTGGTAGGCGCAGACCGCGGACGCGGCGCCGAGGTAGAGGTAGAACACGCTCATGTACAGCGTGGCGCCCCACTGGCCCGCATGGTCGGCGACGAAGCGGTCCGACGGCACGGAACGGTCGACGACGGTGAAGAAGAGCACCGTCAGCAGGATCAGCGTGGCGACGGACGCCTTGGCCGCCACCTGCTGGACCGCCCGGGCGAACCGGACGTGCCGCGGGACGTCACCGGCGTCGGGGTACTGGCCGTAGATGGCGACGATGTAGCTGAGGATCGCCAGGATCGCGATCGTCGCCGTGTAGTGCTTGATCAGAACCGAGAGGTCGGTGACCGGGCTGTTGTTGAGCCCGATCCGCACCACCTCGGTCTTGGTCCACAGGGCGGCGGCGAATCCGGCGTAGCAGCCCCACAGCGCGCGGCGACGCTTGTCCTCCTCGTCGCCCCACAGGGCTGCCGGCATGCGCCACACGGCGACAGCCGTCATCAGGACGGCTATGAGATAGCCGGCGAGGTCGAGCGGGGTCACGGGGGGATTCCTCTGGGTGGGAGAAGGGGACGGGGTCACGTACGGCGGAACAGCCCTCGGCGGCGGTGCGCGACCGGGCGCGACAGCGAATTGGCGAGGCGTCCCACCATGTCGTCGCTGGTCACGTCCCTGGCCATCCGGGGGATGAGCGAGGCGCCGAACTCGGCGATCCGCTCGTCGTGCGTGTCGTACTGGGCGCGGGCCTGGACGGTGGAGTCGCCCGCGCGCAGCGCGTCGGCGACGCCGGAGTCCACGACCCGGGAGATCAGGGACGTGTCGAAGACGGGCAGCAGCCGCTGGAGCTGGTCCGCGTCGAGCGAGGTGCCGTGGTCGAACCACTCGTGGCACAGCTCGTGCAGGATGACGTGCTGGGTCTGGTACGCGGTCGGGCGCCGCCGGTAGAGCACGAAGCTGGTCGAGCCGGAGGCGAGCCGCAGACCGCAGGCGGCATTGACGCGCGCCAGCCGGTCGGGCATTTCGTGCAGCACGATGGTGCGGCCGCGGGCCGCCTCCATGTTGGCCACCAGGCCGGCGATCGAGAACGGTGCCGGGATGGGGAGGTCGGCCAGTCCGGCCTCGCACTCCTTCCGCAGCTTGCGCAGGGACACGGCGGCCTACTGCGCCGAGGGGCCGTCGGCGGCGGAACCGCTGCCTTCGCCGTCGGCGGGGGTGCCGGGCCGGTTCTTCGCGTCCTCCAGGAGCGAGAGCGCGAACTGCAGGAGTTCCGGCGGCAGACCGTCGTCGGCCAGGCCGCGTCCGGCGAGCCCGCTGATCTCCCCGGTACGCCGCTTCGCGAGGAACCGCAGCCCGGCGACGACGTCGTCGACGACCTCGGACTCCTCCTTGAAGAAGCGCCAGTCGACGCCGAAGCCCAGTCCGAGGGCCTTGAGGATGTCCTCGGACGGCTGGGTGACCTTCCCGGCGAGGATGTTGGAAAAGTAGCTGTGCGACAGCGAGCCGCCCCGTTCCCTGACCAGGTCCGCGAAGACCCGCCCCGAGATCTTCTGGCCGGGGAAGGTCTCCGCCACCATGTATTCGACCTTCTGCTGCAGCGTCCGCAGCTCCGGCGCGCGCTCTTCGCCGTTGTCCATCGGGGCCCCCACGTTCACGTCCGCCTGCACGCGCGCCCCTGAGACGCTGCGCTTGCCTGGATCCGGTCGGCGGGCTCGTACTGTAACCAACCGGGATGAGGGGTCCGCGGCGTGGGGAGGCGGGCGAGACATAGCGGAACATCCTGCTCCGCTGTCAGGAGTGGGCTTGCGTAAACACTCTACGTCACTGTTAACTCGAAAAAACATGGGCAAGGGACCACGAGGGGAGTCCCTTGCCCGTGAAGTCGTCGTGCGCCCGTGTGTCCGCGGGCCCGGCCACGCGTTCGGGCCCGCAACGAGTTGTAGCCCTTCACGACGGGGGATGCGTGAAGGGCTACCCATACAGTATGACCATTGATCACTCCTCCCATCAACTGACCAGCCGATCAGTGTCCACCGCCCTTGCGGTCCGAGGGCGGCCACCGCCGCTACTCCCGCTACCGATTGCGCATTACCGCCCGTGCCCGCGAGCTCGTCGACGGCGGCACGCCGATCGAGGCCGCCTGTCGCATCGTCGTTCCGGAGGGCCGGCTCGAGGAGGTCTGCGCCTCGATGCGGAGCCGCGCCGGCCGGTGGCGGGTTCGAGGTCCTGAGGCCAGGTCCCCACGCCGGGGCTCCGTGCAGGGAGCACATATCTGTTGTCGCAAGCACAGAATGTTATGCAATGCGCGATGAGGGTTTATGGCATGCCGCGCGGAGTGTAATTACACGCCGCGCGTGGTCGCTTGCATCGTGCTACGGTGGATCCTAGTTGCGGTTGTGGTTCCCGAAAATCCAAGTGCTCTTGTCGCCGCAATTGGCTGATGAGTGCGCCTTTGTAATTCCGGCATCATCATTCCGGACGGGGTAATCATTGCGGCGACGCGGGACCGGCACAGTGCGAGGTCCCCGGGCACTGCCCCAGAAGGAGAGAAAGACATGGCTACTGGCACCGTCAAGTGGTTCAACGCGGAAAAGGGCTTCGGCTTCATCGAGCAGGACGGCGGCGGCCCAGACGTCTTCGCCCACTACTCGAACATCGCCGCGAGTGGCTACCGTGAGCTGCAGGAGGGCCAGAAGGTGACCTTCGACGTCACGCAGGGCCAGAAGGGCCCGCAGGCGGAGAACATCACCCCCGTGTGATCCTGCAGATGCTCCAGCGTCTGACGCGCTGAGACGCACGTGCGCAGCTGGGACCCGCACCTTCGGGTGCGGGTCCCAGCTCGTTGCTTTTCCGGGCCCGCACCTGTGCGCCGGCCCCGTCCCCGTGACGGACACGATTCACCATCGACCGTGTCGGACACGGCTCACTTTTCGCAGCCGGGCTTCTTCCGTGCATTTCATCGGCCCGTTCTTGCGATTCCTGCACCACTTCACTGCCGTGCGAAATTCCTCGATACGTCATATCGAGGAAGAGTTCTCTTTGAACCGCTCAACGCGCACGAACGACTGTTATTCCGGCAACCGCATGTCGCCGGTCGGGCGACGGCACACCCGTTTGGCGTACACGGGAAGAATGATTGCGGGTCACTGCCAGAGCGCCTCGGCGACCGCGACCCCGGCGAACACCGCGCCCAGCGCCGCCACCACGCTCGCTACGACATTGGCCGCCGCGTAGAACTTCGCTCCGTCCTCGGCCAGCCGTAGCGTCTCGTAACCGAACGTCGAATACGTCGTCAGCGCCCCGCACAGCCCCGTACCGACGAACAGCTGCACCTGCGACGAGGCGGCACCGGCCGCCACCGCGCCGGTCAGCAGCCCCAGCAGCAGGGATCCCGCCACGTTCACCGCGAACGTCCCCCACGGGAAGACCGTGTCGTGCCGGGCCTGGACCGCACGGTCGGTCAGATAGCGGAGCGGGGCGCCGATCGCGGCGCCGACGATCACCAGCAGCCAGGTCACCGGCCCTCCTCGCGGTCGCGGGGGCGGACGATCTCGCACGCGTCGAGGACGACGACGCCGTCCCTGGTCAGTTCGTCGATGAGCGGCAGGAACGCGCGGATCCGGTCCTCGGTGTCCACGATCACGACCGCCACCGGCAGGTCCTCGCTCAGCGACAGCAGTCGCTGGGTGTGGATCCGCGACGAGGCGCCGAACCCCTCGATGCCACGGAACGCACTCGCACCCGCCAGCCCGGCGCGGTGCGCCCGGTGCACGATCTCCGTATAGACGGGGCGGTGGTGCCAGACGTCGGACTCCCCGACCAGGACCGTCAGGCGCAGCCCCCGCTCGGCCGCCCCGGCCGGCTCCGACTCCCTCGTCATGGCTGCCTCCACGCCAGCACACGGCGGGTCACCCACACCGCACTCCACACCGCGGCGAGCGCCGCCAGCAGGGTCAGCCCGAGATACGCGATGCCGGTACGGGCCCGGCCGCCGTCCACCAGCCGTTCGATGTCCGCGGCGTACGTGGAGAACGTGGTGAACCCGCCCAGCACCCCCGTGCCGAAGAACGGGCGCACCAGCCGGTGCGCCGCCCATACGTCGCTGATCAGGACCATGAACACGCCGATCACCGTGCACCCGAGGGCATTCACGACCAGTGTCGTCCACGGGAAGCCGCCCGGCGGGGTGCTCCAGATCAGCGACGCCCCGTAACGGGCGGTCGCTCCGGCGGCGCCGCCGAGGGCGATGACGCCGAGGACGGGCCACTGCCCGCCCGGCTGCCGGCTGCGCTGCCCGGGTGCGGGCGCGACACGCCGGGTGCCGTCGGGACCGTCCGTCACGAGTGTCGTTCGGGGCCGCTGGGCTCCCATGGGCGCATGTCTCCTACCTGCTGGGTGCCCGGACACGAGCACGTTCCACCGCAAGTAGGGACCGTTGGCGGCACTGCTGCCGCGGTTCGGGTACGGCGGGCCCCACCGCCGCGCAGCAACCGTCACCAGTCCCTGCTCGCACCAGATTATCGCCCGGCCGAACGCTCCGCCCGCCGCGCTCAAAGTGACCGGATTCTGCGGGTGGTTGATGGCACGACTCCGTTTCGGTGACGGAAGAGGTCCATAGGGATCCGGGGCTCCGGCCGGCAGCGGCCCCAAGGTGTCGCGAAGGAGGGAGGGAAATAGGGAAATCCGGAGAATACTGTTTAGCCCATGTGCCGGTCGGTCTTAGGAGTACGGGGTGGGTGCTAGGCTCGCGCGGATCGGGAGCGCGGAACAATGGAGAACTCCCGAGAACGTCTGGGAACCCCCGAGAGCACGAGAGAGCGCAAGGGAATGGCCGTGGAGAAGACCTCCCCGAGGACTGTGGTGGTCGTCCCCACCTACAACGAACGGACGAATCTGCCGATCCTCGTCGATCTGCTCAAGGATCTGCACCTGCCGAACCTGCACATTCTGGTGGTGGACGACAATTCGCCCGACGGCACGGGGGAGGTTGCGGACCGGCTCGCGGGCGAGACCTCGGGCCTGGTCGGGGTATTGCACCGCACCGAGAAGGACGGGCTCGGGCGCGCCTACGTGGCCGGGATGACACGTGCGCTCGCGGAGAAAGCGGAAGTTGTCATTCAGATGGATGCGGACCTCTCCCATCCGGCGTCGGTGGTTCCGGTCATGGTCGAGAAACTGTTCGCCGAGAATGCCGCAGTCGTCATTGGGTCCCGTTATGTGGAAGGCGGTTCGCTGGCCACCGAGTGGCCATGGCACCGCAAAGCGCTCTCCATCTGGGCCAATTTCTATGTCAATGCCATTCTGCGACTGCATGTGAAGGACGCCACCGCGGGGTTCAAGGCATGGCGGGCGGACACTCTGAAATCGATCGATCTGCCGTCCGTCCGCAGCAATGGATATTCCTTTCAGGTGGAGATGAACTACCGTGCGGTCAGGCGCGGACTGCGGATGGTCGAGGTCCCGATCCGATTCGAGGAGCGGGTGAACGGCGAGTCGAAGCTCGGACTGCGCGTGCAGATCGAGTCGGCGGTGGCGCCGTGGAAGCTGCGGTTCGGCAAGCAGGACTGAGCAACCGCGGTAGTGCCCCGGGTCCGGACACCGGACCCGGAACCCCGAAGGGGCACCGGCGCCCGGTCGGTCTAAGCCTTCAACAGGGCGAGAACTTCCTCGTCGGGCGTCTGGGAGAAGTCCCGGTACCACTCGCCGACGGCCGAGAAGAGGGCCGGCGTGGAGAGACAGACCACCTCGTCCACCTGCGTACGAAGCCAGGCGATCGTGTCCGCGGGCGCCACCGGAACCGCCAGCACCACCCGGGCCGCGCCCTGCGCCCGTACGACCTCGCAGGCGGCCGACGCCGTGGCGCCGGTCGCCACCCCGTCGTCGATCACGATCGCGGTACGGCCGGCCAGCTCCAGCCGCGGCCGGTCGCCCCGGAACTGCCGTGCCTGCCGGGTGAGTTCCGCTGTCTCGGCGCGCTCCACGGACGCGATGTCCCCGCGGCTGATCCCTCCGCGGCGTACGACGTCTTCATTGATCACCCGCACCCCGCCCTCCCCGATGGCACCGAATGCCAGCTCACGGTGGTACGGAACACCGAGCTTGCGGACCACGATCACATCGAGAGGTGCGCCGAGCGCGGTCGCCACTGCCGCGGCGACCGGGACCCCGCCACGGGGCAGCCCCAGAACGACGGGGTGCTCCCCCTGCAGATGCCGGAGCGCTTCGGCGAGCTGCTTGCCCGCATCGGTGCGGTCGGTGAACAACACGGTGGTTCACCTCCGACCCAGGGGAGACAGAGGCACGTACGCACCTACTTCGAAGCAACCCCATTTGCGGCGCCCGCGCAAGTCGGCGACGGTCGATCCATGGAACGGATCGGAGCGGTACTGATCGACATCGACGGCGTGCTCACCGTCGACTGGGAACCGCTGCCCGGCGCGGTGGCGGCCCTGGCGCGGCTGCGTGCCGCCGGACTCCCGTTCGCCCTGGTCACCAACACCACCTCGCGCACCCGTGCCCGGATCGCCGCGAAGCTGGCCGCGGCGGGCTTCCCCGTCGGCGAGGACGACATCCTCACCGCGCCCGCCGTCACCGCCGCGTACCTGCGTGCCCACTGCCCGGGTGCCCGGTGCGCGCTGCTCAACAGCGGCGACGTCAGTGAGGACCTGACGGGCGTGACCGTCGTCGACGTGGGGGAGAGCGCTCCCGCGGACGTGGTCGTCCTGGGAGGCGCGGGCGACGCGTTCGACTACGCGTCGCTCAACGCCGCGTTCCGCCACCTCCAGCACGGGGCCCGGCTGATCGCCATGCACCGCAACCTGTACTGGCGTACGGCGGAAGGTCTCGCCCTCGACACCGGGGCCTTCCTCCCTGGGCTGGAACGGGCCGCCCGGACCGAGGCGGAAATCACCGGAAAACCCGCCGAGGCGTTCTACGCCACCGCCCTGGCCCACCTCGGCGCCACCGCGTCCGGCACGCTGATGGTGGGCGACGACATCGAGACCGACGTACTCGCGGCCCAGCGGTGCGGCATCACGGGCGTCCTCGTCAGAACAGGCAAGTACCTGCCCGAGACACACCGCTCCGCCACCGGCACCCCGGACCACGTCCTCGACTCCTTCGCCGGCCTCCCGGCTCTTCTGGACCGATGAGCCCCGTGGCCTCAGTCGCTGTCGCGCAAGCAGCGGCGGGCCAGGTCCGCCTCCTCGTCGAGGCGGGCGCGCAGGAACTCCACCAGGTCGTCGGTCATGCACGCATCATCCCGCGCCGCGACGGTACGGACGCGGCCCCGTGCCACGACCGTACGGACACACCCGCCACACCTCCCGCCACCGTCCGAGGGATGTGCCCGCCGCGCCGCGCCTGACCACCCGCCTCCGCCGCCCGCGAGTCATACCCTCAGAACGCCCTTTTCCCGGTCTTCGTGCATCACACACACCGGTGGAGTCCGCATGTCATCATCCGTCACCGGAAACCGACGCCGGAATCGGAGGCATCGGCGCATCTTCACAGTTCTCGGTCTCGTGCTGGTCGCCACTGTCGCCGCGTTCGGCATGGACTGGGTGATGCCGTCGAAAGCCCCCGACGAGCTCGACCCGCGCATCTCCTCGATCATGGGCAAGCCGGACTACCCGCACGCCCAGTGGGGTCTGTTCGAGCAGAACCCGGAGACCGGCAAGGTGGTGCAGTCGCGCTACGCGGACCAGTTCTTCATCCCCGGTTCCGTGGCCAAACTGTTCGGCGTCAGCGGCGTCTGGCACACCCTCGGCAGCGGTCACCGCTTCGTCACGCCGGTTCATGCCGTCGGAGAGCGCCGGGGCGCGACCCTCACCGGGAATCTGGATCTCGTCGCGCAGGGCGACCTGACCCTCGGCGGCCGTACGCGTGCGGACGGCACCGTCGCCTTCACCACCATCGACCACAGCTACGCCGACGACATCCCCGGAGCGACCCTCACCCCGCAGAACCCGCTGGCCGGCATCGACCAACTGGCCCGGCAGGTACGCGCCTCGGGGATCACCAAGGTGGACGGCGACGTGGTCGTGGACGCCCGGCTGTTCCGTCCCGACCCGGAACTCGACCCGGCGCCGACGCCGCTGATCATCAACGACAACCTCATCGACCTGCTCACCACCCCCGGCGACGAACCGGGCGCGCCCGCCGAGCTGGACTGGCGCCCGAAGGTGGCGCCGTACCGCGTCACGTCCTCCGTCCGGACCGTCGAGGCGGGCGAGCCCGCCGACATCACGGTGACGCCCTCCGCCGACGGCACCCGGATCCAACTCTCCGGCACCATCGCCGCCGATTCCGCCCCGGTCCTGCGGGTGTCGGACATCCGGGACCCGAACGCCTTCGGCCGCACCGCCTTGATCGAGGCACTGAAGCGGGCCGGGGTCAAGGTCACCGCGGCCGCGGTCGGAGCCAATCCCGCCGGCAAGCTGCCCGACTCCTACCGGGGTGCGCCCGAGGTGGCCCGGTTCACGTCCCCGCCGTTCGAGCAGTACGCCCGCCTCATCCTCAAGGCGAGCCACAACCTCGGGGCGAACCTCGGTATCTGCCTGATGGCCGTCAGCGCGGGAAGTCATCAGTGTCCGGACGGATTCTCCGCACTGGCGAAGTTCCTGGACGAGGCGAAGGTGGACCGCAGGGCGGTGCAGCTGGCCGACGGCCGCGGCGGCAACCCGGCCGACCGCGCCACGCCTCGCGCCGTCGCCCGGATCCTGACGTACTGGCAGGGCACCCCTGACGCGGACCGCTTCCGGGAGGCTCTGCCGACCCTGGGCGTCGACGGCAGCCTCGCGGGCAACTGCCGCGACTGCTCGGCACGAGGCAAGGTCTCCGCCAAGACAGGCACTGTTGCAGGCGGCGACCTCCTCAACGACCGGCTGGCGGTGGGCGCGGAGACGAGGGCCGGGTATCTGGAGACGAGCCAGGGGCACTACGACGTGTTCTTCATCGGGGTGAACGGCGCCTCGACACCGGACATCAACGGCGTGCTGACCATCGGGAACGATGTGGCCGACATCGCCGCGATCCTTCAGGAGAACGCGAGCGGCAGTTCCTGAACCACGCACGCAGCGACGCCCCGACGCCCTGGACGACATGGCGGGCAACGCAGGGGGCATGGACGGCCGACCACTCCACCACCCGCCACCCGGACGGCGCCGCCGCCCGCTCCTGCTGCATCCCCCGCAGCGCCGGCCCGGGTGGCCGGTACGCGTCGGGTTGTCGGGCGAACCGGGTCGCCGAGGGGCCTCTGGGACGAGGACGCTCCTCGACCGGCCACGGGCCACGGAGATGCCGGCGGACCCTTCGTGTCCACCGACTGGTGGACACGGGGTTCAACCGGTCGAGGCTGCCGGGAGCACCGTCCTGCGGACGAGCATCCGAGGTATGAGAAATCGCCCAGTACGTTTGGCTGTTTGGAGCGCCCGACACCCCTGGAGGGCCATCACCGGTTGGTTCCTGTTCGTCATTCTGTGCCTCGGCGCCGGCATCGCGACGGGGAGCAACGCGGCGACCACCGAGGATTTCCGGGTCGGGGAGGCGGGGCGCGCCGAGGCGATGGCGACCGAGGGCGGCCTTCAGCGCCGGCCCACCGAGCACGTCCTGATCCGCGCACGGTCCGGCCCTCTGGACGCGGCGGCGGCCGGTTCCGCGGCCCGTGAACTCACTGTCCGGATGGGTAAGTTGTCCGAGGTGGACAGCGTGGCGGCTCCGGTCCGTTCGAGGGACGGCAGCGCCCTGCGCGTGACCGTGGTCCTGAAGGGCCCCGAGCTGGACGGCAGGAAGAACGTCGTCCCGCTCCTCGAACAGACGGCAGAGGCGGCCGCGGATCACCCGGACCTGATCGTGGAGGAGACCGGATCGCCCGCCATCAGCAAGGGCGTCAACGACCAGCGCGACGACGACCTCGCACTGTCCGAACGCATCACGCTGCCGGTCACCCTCGTCATCCTGCTGATCGTCTTCGGCTCGGTCGTCATGGCCGGCGTGCCACTGCTGCTGGCGCTCTCCTCGATCGCCGCCACCATGGGCCTGGCCATGGTGGCCTCCCACGTCCTTCCCGACCCAGGGGTCGGGACCAACATGATCCTGCTCATCGGTCTCGCGGTGGGCGTCGACTACACGCTCTTCTACCTCAAGCGCGAACGCGAGGAACGGGCCCGCGCGGGCGGGCGGCTCAGCCCCGAAGCACTGGTGGAGCTCGCGTCGGCGACGGCGGGCCGGGCCATCGTGGTCTCCGGCCTCGCGGTGGTCGTCTCCACCGCGACGCTCTACCTGGCCACGGACGTCATCTTCTCCTCGCTGGCGACGGGCACGATCCTGGTCGTGGCGGTCGCGGTGGTCAGCTCCCTGACCGTGCTTCCCGCGCTGCTGGTGAAGATCGGCCACCGTACGGAACGCCGGGCTGCCAAGAAAGCCGCGCGGCGGGCGAGCCGGGGCGAGCCGGTTCGTACGGAGCAGGTGAAGCCCGAGAACGGCAAGGTGTTCGCCGCCCTGCTGCGCCCCGCGCGTCTCCATCCTGCGATCACCCTGTGCGTCTCCGTAGCGGTCATGCTCGGCGCGGCCCCCCGCAGCGGTATCGCCGACGGATCGGTCGCCGCGACGCTCCGCCGCACCTTGGACCGGTTCACCGAGGACACCGGGCTCATCGTCACGGCGGATCTGCCCGACATCGAGTGCGACCAACCGACTCGGGTCGCACTGCTGCGGTGCACCCAGGAGTCCTTGGCCAATGTCCGCAAGCACGCGGCCGCCTCCACGGTGGGCGTCGTCCTGGCGCGGCACCCCGCCGGAGTCGAGCTGGAGATCACCGACGACGGACGTGGATTCCTGGTCGAGGAGTCCCACGGCTTCGGGCTGGACGGAATGCGCAAGCGCCTCGCCGAATTCGGCGGCGATCTCACCGTCACCAGTTCGCTCGGTGACGGAACCCGAATCCTCGCGATGATTCCCATGCATGGTCAGGTGTGACATGACGACTGCGACGACGCCGGAAGTCCCCCTGCGCATCATCCTGGCCGACGACCATACGGTGATGCGCGCCGGACTCGCCGCGCTGCTGGCTTCCGAGCCCACCATCGACATCGTCGGCGAGGCCGGAGACGGCCGCGAGGCCGTGCGGCTCGTCGAGCGGCTCGGCCCGGACGTGGCACTGCTCGACCTGCGGATGCCCGTCCTCGACGGGGTGGGCGCCACCGCCGAGATCGTCGGCGGCTCCGCGCGGACCCGGGTACTCATCCTGACCACGTACGACACCGATGCGGACATCGAGCGTGGTGTCGAGGCGGGGGCGACCGGCTATCTGCTCAAGGACGCCACGCGCGAACAACTCGTCGAAGCCATCCACGCGGCATCCCGGGGCGAGACCGTACTCGCCCCGCGCGTCGCGCAACGCCTCGTGGCCAGGATGCGGCAGCCCGTGCCCGTAGCACTCACTGCACGCGAGTCCGAGGTGCTCAACGCGGTCGCCGACGGACTGTCCAACGCGGAGATCGGCCGGCGGCTGTTCATCGGAGAGGCCACGGTGAAGACCCATCTCCTGCGCATATTCGCGAAACTCGACGTCAGCGACCGCACGCGCGCGGTGGTCGTGGCGATGGACAGCGGGCTGCTCCAGCGGCGTTAGCCGGCGTGGATGCCCGGGGGAACGACGCGCGGACACCTCGTTCAGCAGGAACAGCAGCCTGGCCCGGCGCGCGGACTCTCCCGCACGCCGGGCCAGGCTGCTGTTTCCTTGGCAGCTCCGTCTCACCTGCGGGTGCGCACCACCCCCGCGGACGTGAGATCCGGGGCACGGAGTGGCCGGATTTCCTGGTCCGCTATCGGGCCGTTCCGAAATCCTGCGTCCAGTAGTGGCCGGGCTGCGCGAGTCCGATGCCGATTTCCTTGTACGTGCAGTCGAGGATGTTGCGCTTGTGGCCCGGGCTGGTCATCCAGGCGTTCATCACCGACTCGGGTGTGGAGTAGCCGTAGGCGACGTTCTCGCCGTAGGCACTCCAGGTGTAACCGGCCCGCGTGATCCGGTCGGCGGGCGACGATCCGTCGGAGCCCGTGTGGGACATGTTCCGGTGGTCGGCCATGTCCTTGCTGTGCTCCTGCGCGGCCTTGGTCAGCTTGGCATTGACGGTGAGGGGAGAGCATCCGACCTTGCCGCGCTCGCTGTTGACGAGCGCCAGCACGCGGGCCGTGTCAGCGGATGCGGGGGTGGTGGTCGGGGCAGGTGCTGCCGATGCGCTCGCAGACGCCGCAGGGCTCGTGGGCGCACTCGCAGTCGGCTTCTGCCCCCGAGGGCCGGCTGTCCAGTGGTGCGCGGAGCCCGGGGTCTCCCAGTGGTGCGCGGAGCTCACGGTCGTCCAGTGGGCGGAGGGCCGGCCACCCGCGTCCTCCGGAGAACCCAGACAGGCCATGGCCGCGGAGGGGATACCCACGGCTCCCGCTGCGACGACAGCGATGGCTATCGGCCGGTAGGACTTCTTCCTGCGGTGCTTCCTCATGCGTGACCTCGCTCGGTAATCGCCAAGCGCCCCCGGTAGGGCAGGGCTCAGCGCAGTTCCTGGCTTGAGCTGTGGAGATGCTGTGCGGCCGTCATTCTTGGAACTGCCGCGAGGCGGGGCAACACGCCCCATGACTATCGGGCTTCGTAGTGATGGCCGGCCCTTGCCGCGGTCGCCCGGCCGTGCTTGTCCGGCTCTCGGGGCCGCGAGAAATCCTGTTGCGTCGTCAGGGTTCCCTGCCTGCCGAAGGAACGGGCGCGACCACCCGCCCGTTCGGATTCCGGCCTACCCCGTGCAGGGCATGTGACATCAAGTCGGACAAATCTCATCAAGTCGCCGTCGTGATATCTACTATTCGGTGACCGCATTGCCGAACATCGATGTGGGAGATGTCACCGGCGAATGAATGCGCCTTCTCTTTTCGTTTCACGCTGTGCAACGTGCGGTTCGTGAGTGCGCAAGGAAGGGAATGGCGCCCGAAAGGTGATAAAGAAGATCACCTGAGGGGCGGGAAAGGATCACCCCGGCTGTGGCGGGGCACCGCATCCGCGGATGCCCGGGAGCACCCGCCCCCGGCCGAGCTCACCGAGCTCGGTGCGTTCTCCTGCGGCGCCGGGTTCGTACGCCTCCCAGCGATCACCCGGAAACGCATGCCGGAGCCGTTCGGAGATCGCGCAGGCATGGGCCCGCCAGGAGCGGACCAATGCCACCGCGGGCCTTCAGGTGCGGCCGTAGCGGATGGTGTGGTCGGCGAACTCCAGGGCCATGTCGGTGGTGACGGTGGGGCGGGTATGCCTGATCGTGTGGAGAAAGTCCTCGGTGGTCGGCTGGGCCCTCTCCCCGGTGTCGAGGGTGCGTTCGAAGACGGACTGGGCGACCGTACGGGCGGCTTGCTTGATGTCGGCGGGGGTGAATCCCTCGCTGGCGTCGGCCAGCACGGCCGTGTCGGCTTCGGTCCCGGTCTTGGCGATATAGCTGGTCCACAGGGCCTTACGGGCCTCGTGGTCGGGCGGACCGACGGGCAGGACGTAATCGAATCGGCCATGGCGCAGGAAGGCCGGATCCAGGGCGGCGACCGTATTGGTGGCGCAGATGAGCAGTCTGCCGTCGCGGTCGCGGAACCGCACGATCGATTTGAGGAGTTCATTGACCACGCCGACAGACATGGGGTCGGCGAGGTTGCGGGTGCCGGCGACTTCCTCCACCTCGTCGATGAAGACCAGGGCATGGTCGAGTTGTGCGATCTCCTCGAAGCGGCGGCTGAGTCCGTGCGCGAGCCCGTCCTCCAGCGCGAGCCGGGAGGGGAAAAGCTCGACGAACGGCCAGCCGAGCCGACTTGCCACAGCCTTGGCGAACGTGCTCTTGCCCGTACCCGGGGGACCGAACAGTACGACGGCCTGGGGTGGTTCGACGCCGTGCGCGTCAGCAAGCTCGGGGTTGGCCAGGGGAAGCACCAGTCGGCGTTCGACGAGCCGCTTCTCGTCCGCCATGCCTGAGAGCTTCTCCCAGAGCCCGGCCGCGGGCACCGTCGCCCCGAGCGAGGACAGGATCGCGGAGTCCTGGGCGGTCACCGACTGCACCTTCTCGAAGTACGTCAGCCCCCGATGCTGTCGGAACCCGGAATGGCCGAGCGCGGCGGCGCCCGTCTCCTCCTCGGGCAGAAGCGCGGCGACGATCTTGGCTCCGACACTCTGCAGGCGGCGCTCCAGGGCGGAGAGCAGCGCGGTGCCCAGCCCCAGGTTCCGCCAGGCCGGATGCAGGGCGATACGCAGCACCCAGGCCCGGTCGCCGTCCACCCGCCCCACCGCCGCGCCCACGAGATGCCCGTCGGCCACCGCGACGACACCGGGATTCTGCGCCTGCACCGCGGCGACGACCTCGGACAGGCGGAAAACAGCGGGCTGGTCGGTCGTGGTGCTCTCAGCGTCGAGCCGCACCACCGATTCGAGATCGTCCGGCGTGAAGTCCCGCACATGCCACACAGCCATGGCCCGGCCCTTGGACGTCGCTCCTTGAATTTCCATCATCAGCCAGGTCCGGCGCGGTCGCCAATCAACGGCATGCGGTCGCACCGGGCGAAGGGCCCGCCGGTGCGGCCCGCCTCATCGTGACGGGCGGGGTGCATGCTGCTTCAAGCAACGCCCCGCGTACGGGAATGCGCGACCCGCACCCGGAACTACCGCAGCCCGGCGGGAAAACCCTCAGGACGTGGACTGCCCCGGCAGGGCTCCGGGAGGCGTACGGCTCACCGTCCGGCCCAACGCGGCCGCTCCGCGGGCGAATTTCACGGCGTCCACGACGGCCGCACCACCCAGGTCGTTGTTGAAGTACACATACACATCGTCCTCGTCGGGCCAGGCGTCGACGATGCGACGGGCCCAGGATGTCAACGCCTGGCGGCCGTAGCGCGGCGGCGGCTCCGCGATGCCGCCGTGAAACCGTACGTACCCCCATGACGCGGTACGCCACAGCGGCGTCACCGTGCGGGACCAGCGATCTGCCCAGCACAGGGCGCTGCCATGCCGTTCCAGCACCGCCCGGAGCTCCCGCTCCGCCTCCCACCACGAGGTGTGCCGCAGTTCGACGGCCACCCGAACCCCGTCGGGAAAGCAGCTCAGGCAGGCGTCCAGAGCCCCGATGTCCGCACGAAAGTTCGAAGGCAGTTGGAGCAGCACGGGTCCCAGGCGGTCGCCGAGGCCCTTGGCGTGATCCATCAGCCGGAGCACCGGCTCCTCGGGATCGTGCAGCCGCTTCAGATGGGTCAAGTAGCGGCTGGCCTTGACCGCCATGACGAACCCCTGCGGCGTCCGCTCCCGCCAGGAGGCGAAGATCTCCTCCGTGGGGAGCCGGTAGAAGGCGTTGTTGTTCTCCACCGTGGCGAAGTGCCGGGCGTACTCCTCCAGCCACAGCCGCTGCGGGTGCCCGGAGGGATAGAGAACGCCGCGCCAGTCCTTGTACTGCCACCCTGAGGTTCCGACGAGCATGGGCATGGTCCGATCCCTGCCCCTGAGGCCGAAGGCCGTAACGCCTCGCCGGGCGAGTGCGCTGTGGTGGAGGCACGTACGGGCACGGGCGCGTGTCGCACGCCGTCGCTCATCGGCGGGTGCGCCACGCGGCGAGCAGATCTTCGGGGCCGTAGACGGCCTGCAGCCCCGAACAGGCGACTCCGCAGCGCGAGACCGCGACGAGCGGGACAGGAGCATCGGTGACGGCTGCCCGGTGTCTGTGCAGTGCGGTGAGATCGTGCCCGTCGAACGGCGAGGTCTCCAGCCACTTGATCGAGCCGAGGAACAGCAGCCGTTTGGCGACGGGCTGCCGGTCGGCGCCCACCAGGTCGATCTCGACGTCATTGCTGCGCGTCCAGTAGCCGCCGATGGCCGGTGCGGCGGGCAACTGGCCGTCGGGCAGGGCGCGTGCGAGCGACTCGCGGATCAGCGGCTCGACCGCGCGCCCGCGCCAGGTGGTCCAACGGTCCCTGATCCGGGCGAGCGTGAGGTCCCCGCGCAGGCGCTCGATCTCCGCCATGTGGGGTTCGACGAAGGCCAGCCAGAACCGCATGTAGGGGTCCGCCACCCGATAGCGGCGTTCCTTGGACGGGCGCAGGGAGAGTGGGAGTTCGGTGGCCACCGCACGCTTGTCGATGAGCAGTTCCGTGGCCCGGCTGAGGGTGCTGTGCGCGATGCCTCCGGCGGCCCGCGCGATGTTGCTGAAGGTCCGCTCCCCCGTGCCGATCGCGCGGAGGACTTCCCGGCCCATCGCCTGGGGTGGGAACTCCGCGGCCAGGGAGCGTTCCGCGGAGACCAGGAGGGCGGAGGTCGGGTTCTCCAGCGAGGTGGTCAGGAACTCCCACATGGAGGCGCCCGGGCGCCACTCCCGGCAGAGCATCGGGAGCCCGCCGGTGATCAGCGTGGCGTCGAAGGCGGTGGCCGGGTCCAGGTCGAGCATCTCGGCGATGTCGGCCGGGTTCAGCGGACCCAGGACCATGTCGCGCCCTCGCTGATGGAAGGGCCGGTCGTAGCTGCCGAGCGCCTCCATCATCGACAGATCGGAACCGATCAGGAGCAGCAGCACCGGCTTGCGACTGAGCAGGCGGTCCCAGGTTCGCTGCAACATGCCTTCGAAGGCGTCGACGCGGTCCATGAGGTACGGAACCTCGTCGATGACGACCACGCTCGGAGTGTCCTCGGGCACGATCTCCGCAAGCAGTCTGAAGGCCGCGTTCCACTGGCTCGGTGCTTCTTCGGCGTACAGGCCGCGCTCCGGCAGGGTGGAGGTCGCCACCGCATCGGCGAGCTCGGCGAGCTCGTCCTCGGCCGACCCGCCGGCCGCGGTGAAGAACAGATACGGCACCCCGGCACGCTGCAGGAACTCTTCGACCAGGCTGGACTTCCCGACCCGTCGCCGACCGCGCAGAAGCGTGCATTGCCCAGGCTTTGCGGACCCTGCGGCAGTCCGGACCTCATCGAGCGTCCGCCCCAGAATGCGCAGCTCCCGGGCCCGGCCGATGAAGCGGTGCACGGCGGTCCCTCCTGACTATCCCCCAAGAATAGTAGCGCGGAAGATACTATCTCGTGCGCTAGTAAGGTCTGGCGCCGCGAAGGCGCGGTCCGGTGCGGTGGTGCACACGCGCGACAGTCTGCTCGGCGGGGCCGCGTCATCCGCGTGCGCACAGCGCCACAATGGAGATGCGGGACGCGCCTGCCGTTACGGAGAGCGGGGCCCTTCGATGCCGTACATAGCCGTCACTGCATTGAGTCACACCGGGCTCATTCGCGATCACAACGAGGACAGCCTCGTTGTCGGACCGTGGACGCTGTGCGGCACCGTGACCGAGAATCCGCAGACGCTGCTGTTCCCGCTCGGCACGCCGCTTGTCGTCGCGGTCGCCGACGGGATCGGCGGGCAGCCCGCCGGTGAAGTGGCCAGTGCGCTGGTCGTCCGCCAACTCGCGTCGTTCGGTCCTTCATTGGACAGCGAGGAAGCCGTTCGTGACGCTCTGAACGTCTGCAACGACGCGGTGTACGCAGCCGCCGACGGCAATCCGGAACTGGTCACCATGGGGACCACGGTCGCGGGCGCCGTGGTGCTGGCGGAGTCGCTGCTCGCCTTCAACGTCGGCGACAGCAGGGTGCTCGACGCGACTCGGGACGGACTCCGCCAGGTGAGCGTGGACGACAGCCCGCCGTTGCCGCCGGGCCGGCGCACCACGTCACTTGTCACACAGGCACTCGGCGGCGCCCGCCGGTTCAGCGCCATCACGCCCCACGTCACGACGGCGCCGCTGTCCGCAGGTGATCGCTACCTGGTCTGCACCGACGGGCTGACGGACCCGGTGACGGAGGACGCACTCGACAGTCTGCTGCGCCTGCACAACGACGGCAGGGCCGCTTTCGAGCTGTGGAAGGCCGCTATCGAGGCGGGAGGCCCCGACAACATCACGCTCGCGATGGTGCGCATCGGCGAGTAGCGGCGAGTGGGCCGTCACGCCGATACGCCCGAACCGTGCGGGCGCGACGGGAGTGGCGCCCCCACGGTTCGGGCGGGAGGGCCGGCACAGCCACAGCGGTGCCGGTGTCCCGCACCGCTGCTGCCGGCCCCGGTGGAACCGCGATCCGACGCGGCCCGTGCGGATGGCTGCCCCTCTACGTGGTCATCGGCGCGGGGGTCTCGCCGGCGCGGTCGACCGCGGCCTTGGTGAGGACCGCGGAGGTGCCGACAACGGTCCCGGCCGGGCCGGCGTCGCCGGCTTCGGTGAGGACCGTGCGTTCACCGAGGTACGCGTACGTGGTCCGGTCGAAGACCCACTGCGTCTGCTGCCCGTGTGCCGTACGGGCGACGGCAACGCCCTCACGGCCCGTGGCGTCGGCGGCCGCATGGATCACCGTGACCCCGGGGATCTTCGCGGCGGCCTTGTAGAGCGCGGCGCTGACCTGCGGGGGGGCCCAGGTCTCGGCCAGCAGTTCGCCGATCGCGGTGAATGCTCGCTGGTCCGGGTCCTGGCCCTGTCCGCGGGTCTCGTCCCGGATCAGTTTCAGCAGGGCGTCGGGGTCGGTGGGCAGCGACGCGACGTACGCGTGCGTCGGGTCGCTGATCGACGCGGCCTCCTTGTGCGAGGTGCGCGGCTCGGGTGTTGCCCCTCGGCTGTCGAGGTCGTAGACCGGCGCGTCGCCGCCGAGCGAGGAGTCGGGCTCGCCCTCCTCGCGCAGCAGGCCGGGGCGGCTGCCGTCGGCGGACAGCCACACCTGCCGCGTGTGCGCGGGAGGCATGGTCACCTTGCCGCCCCCGGCACTCTGCCCGGCGTAGGCGACCTTGCTCTCGATGTACACGAACTGGTCGGCGCCGACCGTCGGTTGCTTCTTCCCGGCGGCCGCGAGTGCGATGCGGTCGAGGAGGTGTGCCGCTTCGGACGTGCCGGGGGCGCGGCCACCCGTGACGGCGGTGGTGTCGTGCCCCGGTGTGTCCGCGAGGTTGACCACCACGATGCCGCCGACCGCCAGGGCGCAGGCGACGGCGGGCACCATGACCCGGACCAGACGCCGACGCGGGCGCGAGGCCCGGGGGGTGAGGCCGCCACGCGGTTCGGCTACGGCGGCCTTGCGCAGCAGGGTTTCCTTCAGCAGCAGTTCACGGTCGCGGTCCAGGCCGGGGACCGGCGGCGGGGGCAGCAGTGCGGTGAGGCCGATGCGTTCGGTCTCCTCGGACCGCTGGTGCGTACGGCGCCGCGAGGTGAAGTTCATCCGTGGTTCTCCTGGGGCAGCAACGGGGCCACGGTGCGGCCCGGCAGTGGCTTGGGCGGGGTGGTGGTGGCGGGGGTGCTGGTGACGGGGGCTCTGTTTCCCGCCGCGGGTGGCCGTTCGGTTCCGGTCGGCGTGTCCTGCGAGCGTGTGGCGCGCGCTTCGGTGCCGGCGAGCTCGCGCAGTCGGGTACGGGCGCGGGACAGGCGTGACCGGACGGTGCCGACCGGCACGCCGAGTGCGTCGGCCGCGGCCGCGTAGTCCAGGCCGGCCCACACCACGAGGGTGAAGACCTCCCGGTCGCGCCGCCGCAGGCGGGCGAGTGCGGCGTGCGCGGCGCGCAGTTGCTCGGCATCCGCGAGGTGCGTGACGAGATCGTCGGCGAAGTCCGGGATCGAACCGCGATCCGGGACGCGGGCGAGCGCGACCTCACGGCGTCGGCGTGCGCGTGCGTTGCGGCGCATGATGTTGGTGGCGATTCCCAGCAGCCACGGGCGCAGACTGTCCCCGTCGGGGCGCAGCTTCTCCCGGCTGCGCCATGCTTCCAGGAAGGTCGCCGAGACGACGTCTTCGGCCTCCGCCCAGTTGCCCGTCACCCGCAGGGCATAGCGGTACAGCACCTGGGCGTGCTCGTCGTACAGCTCTCCCAAGGCGTCGCGGTCTCCGCGGCGGAAACGATTCCTCATGAGTGATTCCACACTCTGCTCTGCCACGTCCGTTGCGCCGGTTCCGGTGACGTGCGCCACACAGATGCCGTCCCAGGGCCACGCCCCCTGTGCCTCGGGGCCACGCTCCCGAGCTCCGTGTGACCCAGCTCACGGGAACGCCGACGCCCGGCAGTGCAGTGCACGTCATGAACAGTTCTTCCGTACCCCGCCGGAGCGCGCTCCGGACGCTTGCTCTCGCCGTCGCCCTGGTCGGCAGCGCGACGCCCGCATGGGACACCACCGCCTTCGCCGCGGAGCCGACGACGTACGCCCTCACGATCACTCACCTCGACCGCACCGGCCACACGACGGGGAATTACGCCACCAACGTCACCGGAATCTCCGGCCCGGGTGCCGACGAGGCCGTCCATCCGTACGACGCTTCCGGTACGACCACCGTGCGCCTGCCCCGGGGCCGGTACCTTCTGGACAGCTCCCTGACCACAGGCAACGAAGCGGACGGGACGGACTGGATCGTCCAACCGCGCCTCGACCTCGACCGCGACACCACCATCACCGTCGACGCACGGACCACCGTCCCCGTCGACGTACGGCCGCCCGACGGCTCCGCGGGCTTCCTGCACAGCGCGATGTTCGTCGAGGTCACGCACGACGGCGCCACCCGGGACGCCAACCTGATCAACTCCAGCTCGAACCTGCGCGTCGCGCACCTGGGCCCCGACAGTGAACCCGGATCGGTGAAGCAGTGGTTCGACTCGTACTGGACGACCGAAACCGCGGGCTACGCGCTCGGCTATACCTTCACCGGCCCCCGCGCCCTGACAGGGCTCACCCGGCACCCCTCCCCGAAGGACCTGGCCACCGTGCAGATCCGCGGCGCGGCCCGGCCGGGCGCTCCAGGGACCGCGTCCGTCGACCTGCAACCGAGTGCCGGACCGACCGTCGGCGTCGCCCAGATGCTGGCGACCCCCGGCACCGCCACCTACCTTGTGACGCCTGAACGCGGCACCTGGGACATCTCCTACTCGGCCCCCGGTACGCCCGGCGCGGCATCGAGCCGCTACAGCGCCGATGGCGTCGCCGTGCGGGCCGGGGGCACGACCACGCACACCTTCGACAACGCCGTCTTCGGACCCGACCTCACCGGTCGGCCCGGCGTCGTTCGCGACGGCGACCGCGTCACCGTCGATGTCCCGCTGCTCGCCGACGGCGACGGCCACGTGCCGTGGTCACCGCAGTTCAGCTCGGCCTCGACCACTCTTTACCGCGACGGCGTGCGCGTCGGGACCAAGGCAGGCGCCCCCGGACGAGGCGAGTTCACCGTGCCATCGGGGCGCGCGGCGTACCGGCTCACCAGCACGGTGAATCGCAAGGGTGCGCCCGGCACCGCCACACGTGTGACCGCGTCGTGGACCTTCTCCTCGCTCACCACGACCGGCCCGACCCCGGTCCCGGTGAGCGCCGTGCGGTTCTCGCCCGAGCTCAGCCCGACCGGCACCGCGGCGGCGAACACGGCACTCCGTGTCCCCGTCACGGTGCTGGGCGCCGCCGCGGACGGACGTGTGCGCTCGCTGGCAGTCTCGGTGTCCGTGGACAAGGGCGGCTCGTGGACCCGGGTTCCGGTCGAGAACGGCGCCGTCACGATCCACAACCCGAACGCGGACACCGGTGTCTCCTTGCGCGCGGAGCTGACCGACACCGACGGGAACACCCTCACCCAGACCATCATGGACGCCTACCGGACCCGATGACCCCGTAATGGCCTCCCCCGCGACAGGGAGTGAGCTCCCGACCGCGGGGGAGGCCGTAATCCGGGCAGGTGAACGGGGCGTGGGACCTTCGGCTTCCGGCACCTTGGGCGAGGGGGGCTCCAGGACGGTCGGCTGGACCTCTTCAGCTGAGGGCAAGAGGTGGGGGATCTCGTCCCTGTGGTGTCTGCCGGGGCGGAACGCCTCTATGAAGCGTACAGAACTCCAGGGCTGCAGAAGGGAGTTGATCGGGCCGTTCCTGCCCTTCGGCGGGTTCGGCCCGTACCCGAATGCGGGTGCGGCAGCGGTTCGAAGGGGTGATCCGGTGGCCGAAGCTGCCTGGTGACCGCCGTTCACGGCGCGTAGTCGCACGCGCCTTCCTCGGCGACCGGAGTCCGTCTCTCTGCCGGCCGTCCCGCCCCGACGGGTGCCCGACGAATCAGGGCCGGTCGTGCCAGGCGAATGCCGTGATCCGCCAGCCGTCCGAGGTGCGGACGAACTGGAAGGTCTTGGTCCCGACACCCTCGAACGACTCACCGTCCAAGACCCCGGACTTGCGGTAGTCGCTGAACCGCGACGCGATATCGCCGACGATCTCGGTCCGCTCGGAGGTCTCCCACTCGGAGAACTCGACCAGTCGGCCGTCGGACAGCAGCCGCCGGCGAGGTTCGATGAACTCGTCCACGGTGTAGACCGTGAACTCCGGGGCGGTGGTGACGATCACGCCGCTTGGAAGGACCAGCCGCCGGATCCGGGCCACGTCGGCAGCCTTGCCGCCCCGATTGTCGAAGGCGCCGAAGAACTCGGCGGTCACTGCGTCGATCTCGGTCTTGGACATGGACGCGACGCTAACACCGAAGGGGCGAGGGCTCAGTCGTCGAGACCATCCAGCCGGCCGGGGGCGTTCACCACCCGGACCGGCACGTACTGGAGCGCCCCGTTCAGGAGGCCGGCGGTGGTGTCCCGCCGGGGCGTGAGAGAGCGCCCCGCCTCTCAGCGGATGAGTGAGCGGGCTGTGGGTGCCAGCCTCAGGAGTTCGGGGGCTGCGGTCTGCGCCTGCTCGATGTCCGGAAGAAGCTCCTTCCGTACGAGGGGATGAGCCATGGCGCGGGTGAGGTGGCGGCGGTGCGCGCTCTCGTCCGGATACGAGGTGAAGACCGCGACGACGTTCTCCCCGGTGCGGACCGGGAGCCTGGGGAATGTGTTGGCCGCCGGCTCCGTGGTGAGTACGGCGAGTGGTGCGGGCCCTGTTTCCCGCAGCACCGGGACGAGACCGTCCCAGATCAGTTCGATGCCGTTGTGGCGGCCCGGAGGGAAGTGCCACAGTGCGCAGGCCACGAACCGATCCGGTGCCGCGGCAGCTTCTTCCTGCGGCCGGTCGGACGGGGTCACCGCGAAGCCGCTCCCGGCCGGCAGGGGCCGCAGGAGCAGGACATTGTCGGAATCGACCATGGTGGCGTTGGCTTGGGGGCCGTGCACGGCCCAGACCGGCCCGCCGTAGAAGGCGGACAGGGCCTCCCGCCGGACCTCCATGTCGGTGAAGCCGCGCAGCCAGACGAAACGGTCCGGATCGTCGAGGTCCCGAAACTGGCCGAGGACGATCGTCCCGGTCCCCTCCTGGGTTTCGACGAACTCCCGGTCGAACAGATCGATGAGCTCGTCCCGGCGGCCGGGGCGCAGGGTGTACTGGCGAAGCTCGATCACAGCAGGGTGGTCGGCAGGGTCGGTTCTGGGCACAGAGGATTCCTCTTTCGCGTTCTTCGGGCCGGGTGGATCGACCTGGGCCGACGGTAGGGCCCGTGTGTGCCAGAAGCTGTCAGTGTTTGGGAGCAGAATCCTCCTGTGTCTGCCGACCGGTTGCTTTCGATGCTGCTGTTGCTCCAGACCCGTGGCCGTATGTCGGCGCGACGGCTGGCCGACGAGCTGAGGGTCTCCGTACGTACCGCCTACCGTGACCTTGATCGCCTGCAGGCCGCCGGGATCCCGGTCCGTGCCGAGTTGGGCCGCGCCGGCGGCTATCAGCTGCTCGACGGATACCGCACCCGCCTCACCGGTTTGAGCGAGCGCGAGGCCAGAGCGTTGTTCCTCGCCGGACTGCCCACGCCTGCTGCCGACCTGGGGTTCGCGGCGGAAGTAGCGGCAGCACGGCTGAAGTTGCTGGCCGCCCTGCCGG
This sequence comes from Streptomyces sp. NPDC051020, assembly GCF_040683105.1. NCBI lineage: Bacteria > Bacillati > Actinomycetota > Actinomycetes > Kitasatosporales > Streptomycetaceae > Streptomyces > Streptomyces sp. NPDC051020. The sequence continues at coordinate 42,417 of NZ_JBFBCG010000024.1, forward strand.
CGGGGCGGCGCGAAGAGGCGACGCGGGCCGACGCGATGTTCCACCTGGATGCTCCGGGCTGGTACCGGGAAGCCGAGGCAACTCCGTATCTGCCCCTGCTCGTCGAGGCGGTGTTCAGCCGGCACGCGGTGGATGTGCGCTACCGCCGCTGGCGCGAGCCGCAGGAGGTGAACCGCCGACTGCACCCCTACGGCCTGGTGCTCAAGTCCGGCACCTGGTACCTCGTGGCCGCAGCCGAGGGCCGGATCGCCACCTACCGGATCACCCAGGTCCTCGACGCGGTGCTGAGTGACGAGCGTTCCGAACGGCCGGAGGACTTTGTCCTGGGCGAATACTGGTCGTCCTACCTGGACGACTTCCAGGCGCGCCGCTATACGGGCACTGCGACCATCCGCTTGTCCCCGAAGGGGCGCGAGCGGCTGCCGGCCAACGCTCCGCCCGAGGTGGTCCGGGCATGCGACGCCACGGCAAAGGCGGTTGGCGACGACGGCTGGATCGAGGCGGTCATCCCGACCGAGAGCACCGAACATGCCCGTGGTGAGCTGCTGCGGCTCGGCATCGATGTGGAGGTCGTCTCGCCGGAGGAACTGCGCCGGGCCATGGCAGACGCCGTGTTCGTACTCGCCCGGACCTATGGGCGCGGGTGAGCCGACGGGACAGGACATTCCGCACCGTGGTGCGGGCCCGGTGCGCGACACCCAGGGGCGCTGTGCGCAGGACCGGGGTGGGAGCGGAGCCGAGCACCCCAGCGGTCGGTCGCCGTGGTCACCTGCCCCCGACGTCACTGATCTGCCACTGCTGACTCCCGGCGCCGCGCTGAATCACCTTCAGGTCGTCAGTGGGCGAGCCGCACCACGGGGCGCACGCGCGAGGCGAGGCCGGCCAGCAGCCGGTCGGCCTGCGGCAGTACGCGGGGGCCGAGGGCGGCGGCGCCGACGGCTACGGCCACGCCGGCCCACGCCAGTGGGCCCAGCGGCGTGCACCCGAAGAAGTGGCTGACGACGGGCGTCTGGACGAGGGCGATGAGCACGGCAGCGGTGCCGAGGACGGTGGCCAGGACCAGTGGGCTGTGGCGGCGTCCGACGACGGTCTGGGTGAGCTGGGCGCCGACCACACCGCACAGGGCCATCGTGCTGGTGCGCCGCGCCGAGCCCGGAGTGAGGCTGCCGATCAGCCATGCGACGGTCCCGCCGATTCCGGTGATCAGGCCACGATCGCGGATCTGGCGGGTCAGTGGCCGGCCGAGGATGGCGAGGCCTACGGGTGCGTCGTCGGCTGCGGTGGGCTCACCGACGGGTTCCGGATCGTGGGGGGTGACCGCGACCGCCATCGCCGGGAACATGTCGGTGAGCAGATTGACCAGCAGTAGCTGACGTGTCGTCAATGGCGACGTGCCGGACAGCAAGGTGCCCAGTACGGAGAAGCCGACCTCGCCGGCGTTCCCTCCGAGCAGAATGCTGATCGCGTCGGCCACGCTTCGCCACAGGGAACGGCCCTCGCCGATGGCGTCGATGAGAACCGACAGTTCGTCGTTGGTGATCACGAGGTCCGCGGCGTTGCGCGCGGCGGCCGATCCGCGCGCCGCGATGCCGATCCCGACATCGGCGGCGCGGATGGCGGCAGCGTCGTTGGCGCCGTCCCCGACCATGCCCACGACGCGTCCCGCCTCCCGGAGCGCCTCGACCACCTGCAGCTTCTGCTCGGGTGCGACGCGAGCCACGACGCCGCAGTCCCGGAGCAGGCGCGCCCGCCCCGCCCGGTCGAGTGCGGCCAGCTCGTCACCGGTGACGACCGTGACATCCGATGGCCAGCCCAGAGCGACCGCCACGGAACGGGCGGTCTGAGGGTGGTCGCCGGTGAGCATGACGGGTCGTACGCCGATCTCGCCGAGGCCGGCCACGAGCGGGGCCGAACTGGCGCGAGGGGTGTCGGCCAGTGCCACGAACCCGATGAGTTCCAGCAGTTCGAGGGGCTTGTCCAGGGCCTCCGCCGCTTCTTCCGCCGCGAGGCGGCGCTGGGCGACGGCCAGCAGCCGCAGGCCCTGGGCGGCAAGGGCATGTGCCGTGTCGACGGCTGTCGGATCCGCAGCGGGGCAGCAGGGCAACACGACTTCGGGCGCCCCCTTGATGACCAGCATGTCCTCGCCGTCGTCGCCCCTTCCGACGGCGGCCGCGTAGCCCCGGCTCGCCTCGAAGGGCTGGGCCCGCACGGTGGTCCACCCGGTCTCGCGCGGGGCGGCTGCCAGGACGGCCTCGTCGGTGGCGTGGGCGTGGGCACCCGGCTGCTCGGCGACGCGCGGGCAGGCCCGGGCGGCGATGCGAAGGATCGGTTCCGCTTCGGGGCCGGACGTCGGGTGCTCGGCGCCGGCGGCAGTGACCAGGTGGACGACCCGCAACCGGTTCTCGGTGAGGGTCCCGGTCTTGTCGAAGCACATGGTGTCCACGCGTCCCAGGGCCTCCAGACTGCGCGGCGTGCGGACCAGGACACCCAGCCTGCTGAGCCGGCGCGCCGCGGCCATCTGCGCCACCGTCGCCACCATGGGCATGCCTTCGGGGACGGCGGCCACCGCGACGGCCAGCCCGCCCTGGAGCGCGGCGCGCACCGGGCGGCCGCGCAGCAGGGACAGACCGGCCACCGCGGCGCCGCCGGCGAGGGTGAGGGGCAGGACCCGGCGGGTCAGCCGGTGCAGTCGTGCCTGGACCCCTGCCGAGGTGGGGACCCGGGCGGCGAGGGACGCCGCGCGGCCGGCTTCGGTCTGGTCACCGGTGCCCACCACCACGGCGCGGGCGTGGCCCGCCACCACCGTGGTGCCCTCGAACACCATGCAACTGCGGTCGGCGACGGGCGCCTGTGGTACGGCGGCCACCTGTTTGCGGGTGGGCAGTGACTCGCCGGTCAACGAGGACTCGTCGACCTCGAAGCCGCTGACCTCCAGCAGCCGCGCGTCGGCTGGCACGACGTCGTTGGTGCGCAGCTCGATCACGTCGCCGGGCGTCAGTCGTTCGGCCTCGACGAGGGTCGCCTCGTCTGCTGACACGTCGGGGAGGCGCCGGGCTGTTCGCCGTTGCCCGGTGACGAGTTCGGACAGTGCCTGCTCCGCGCGCAGCCGCTGTACTCCGCCGACCAAGGCGTTCCCCCAGACGGCGCCGATGACGAGGAATGCGTCCACTGCTGATCCCAGCAGTGCCGACGCGGTGGCACCGACCAGCAGGATGGGGGTGAACGGGTCGTCGAGTTCGGCCCACACGGCGCCTGCCAGACGTGCGCCGACCCGCGCCGGCGCGAAGGCCGGGTGAGTGGCTGCGGCGCCCATGACGTGGCCGGTCCGGGTCCGCACCACCGCCCATGCGGTGGGCGCGGCCCGCGGTGCCCTCGCCAGCCGGGCCATGACCTCCTCCGGCTGCAGAGCGTGCCAAGGCACTCGATGCCTGGGGTGCGGGGTCGTACGGGCGGCGACGCCCAGCGCGGTGAACCAGCCCGACACCAGAGCCGCGGCGGTGGCGATGTTGACCGGGCTGATCCGCAGTTCGAGGGGGAAGGGGACCCGTTGCGTCCGGGCCCCGCGGGTGAGGACCAGGAGCTCGGAGAGCGTGGCGCCCGCCTCGGCGAGGAACTTGGACCGCCGGCTGGCCGCCCGTGCAGCGGGCACGGCGGACAGCAACCGCCACGTGCCCTCCAGCCCGCGCAACGGCAGAATATCCGCGCCCCAGACGACAGCGCTGCGCTCGTCGGCAACGGCGACGGCGATGTCACTGCGGAGCAGCCCGTTGAGTACGTCGCGGGCGGGCGCGGTCAACTCCCGTTCCGCTGCAACCCGGTCGTCCGGCACGCGCGCCACCGTGAGGACCGTCCGCCCGCCGCTCTGCAGGCCGGCCACCACCTCGGCCAAGGGGAGCTCGGCAGGGGCGAGTTGGTCGGCCAGCGTCCCGAACTCGCCGAGCGAGTGGTCGTCCAGCACCACAACGTGCAGGCCGGCCCGGCGCGCCGCGTCCAACGCGGCCTCGGCCATCGGGTCGACCTCCCAGCCGACCAGGACGGTACCGACATCTTCGCCGTCCACCGACGCGATCATCAGTCCCGTGTCCGACCGCCCCGTGTCCGACGTCAACTCGTCGGGCACCGGTCGCAGGCCGAGTCCCGGCTCCCCGGACGGCGTCGCTCCGTCCGCGGGCGCACTCAGGGCTGCGGTGGACTCCTGCCACAGCCGACGGTGGTCCCAGCCGGCCATGCTGGGATGGACCTCGAGCACGGTGCGCCGAGTGCCCCGCAGCGCTTCAGGGTGCAGGACCACGGTGTCCACCAGCTCCAGCCGGTGCAGCCGCTCCGGGCTGCGGACCAGCACCTCCTCGCGCGCCAGGGCGCTGCCGAGCGCCGCGGTGAAGGCCGCCGGGCCGTAGCGCGCAGCCTTGGGTGAACCGGCCAGTACGGTCTCGGCCGCCCCATCGAGGTTGCGGGTGAACAGGAGCGTGGTGAGGGCGCCGCCCAGCATCCCGTTGATCGCGGCGTCGGCATACTTTTCGCCGGGGCACGAACGCAGCGGCGGACGTGCGATGTCGTCTCCGGCCAGGGTCAGCCTGTCCGGAGCGCACAGCGTGTCGTGCAGGGCGTCGAATGTCGCGAGCTGTGCAACGGACTCCACCAACTGGGCGGTCCGCAATGCCGCGTCGAGCAGCAGCGGACTCGGCGACTGCCCGACCCCGCAGACTGCCGCATGGGCCGCGGCGAGCACCAGATCGGCCACGTCCGGGCTCAGCGCGCGGCTCAGCACCGTCCGTACCCGGGAGTCCTCACGCATCAGGACGACCGCGGCCACGGCGACCTCCGGCACGGGCTTCAGAAAGAGCGTCCGTGCCGCGAGGGAGGTGGCGATGCCCGCCGCGTCGCACGCCACGGCGACAGCATTGGCGCGCACGCCCCCGGGCGCACCCGGGTGCGCGTGCTCCAGCGTGTGCTCACCGACGTGCACCAGCCCGTGTTCGGCGGCGAGTTCGGACGCCCAGTCCACCACTTGCTCGCTGATCGCACCCTCGGTGGTCTGCACGATCAGCCGCCCCAGGCCGCCGTCCCAGTAGGCGACCAGCACGTCAGGGTGCTCGGCCAGCTCGACGGCCACTTTCTCGGCGGCCACCTCGAGTTGCTCCACGGTGGGTTCCCGCGAGTCCGGATGCTGCCGCAGTGCGAGGTGGATGCGGGAGCCGGAGCGCCAGTAACCGACTTGTGGCGTCACGGTGTTGCGAGCGACCCTGCCGACCCGCAGCGCCGTCGCCGCCACCGCCGCCGCGCCGCTCGCAGCGCCACGCGCACCGGCGCTCACCAGGTCGGCGACCGTCCGCGCCGTGTCGGTGGTCGGCGGGGCGATCCGGCGGGTGGCCTTGACGGGGGCGGCCAGGGCGTTCTGGAGGGCCACGGCGGGCAGCCCGGTCAGGAAACGGAGCAGCATGTCTCACCTTCGCGGGCTTGCCGCACGGGTCGGCGGCGGAACGGTCATGAGAGCGGGTGGAAGGCCTGAGTCAGGGCTTCTTCCGCCCACCTGCCTTGGTCTGTGAGGTGCTCGTGGCGGCACGCTTGGACGAGCGGGCCTTCGCCGTGGCCGAGGTGCTCGTCTTCTTGGGCGCGCGGGTCTTCGCCGTCCCCGGCGTGGCCTTGCCCGGACGGGTCTTCGCCTTCCCGGTGGCGGTCGACGCCTTGGCCGACCCGGCGGCGCGCTTCGCGTGCAGTGCTTCGGCGCGGGCCTCGCCGGCTGTCTGGGCCGCCGCGACATCCTTGGGACGCGGTTGCGTGAGCCACACCACGGCGGCGCCCGCCGCGACCACTGGCCACTCGACCACACCGGCCACGCCGAGCAGCCCGGCACCGGTGTACGCCGCGACACGCCGCGCATGGGGCGAGACGATCCCGACGGAGTCCAGAACACCGTCGACGATCCCCTTGGCCCTCTCGGCGCCAGGGACCTTCTCCATTGCCGTCGTCATCGTCTGCACGGGGTGCGCCAGCGCCTCCTGGACGGGATGCTGCACCTCCGTGTCCCCTGAGCCAGCCGCATGGGAACTGTCAGTCATGGTCGCTCTCCCTCCGTAGCGAAGGCGAGGCATACGACACCGAGGCCGTGACGCTTCTCGCCTTTCCGACAACCTTGACCATATCGGGCAATATCGGCAAGTCTGGGCATATCAACATGCCGCCGTATGACGTACTCGGCGGTGAGGACGGCTGCGCCGAGTCCGCGAGGATCGGCGTCCCGGTCCCGGCGGAGCCGGTCCGCTGACCGGCTCCGCGACGGTGAGGATCCGGTGGACCTCCTGCTCGGCGACGTGGCGGACCGGGCGGCCGCGCTCGTCGGTCGCCGCACGGGCCGCGAGATCGTCGTGCGTGCCGACAGCGGCGTCATACGGGGCCGGCCCGCCGCCCTGCAACGCGCGGTGTCCAACCTCCTGGAGAACGCCGCCAAGTTCGATCCCAGGGGCGACGCCCCGATCGAGTCCGTGATCAGCGGCCCGCGCGTCGAGGTGCGCGACCGCGGCCCCGGCATCCCCGTGCCGGATCTGCCCCGCATCTTCGACCGCTTCTACCGCGCCCCGACCGCACGCAGTCTCCCCGGCTCCGGGCTCGGCCTGGCCATCGTATGGGAGGTGGCCCACGCCCACGGCGGCGAGATCTTCGCTCACAACCGGTCAGGCGGCTGCGCCGTCATCGGTTTCACGGTCCATCACCCCGATTCCGGAGGGTGATCCGGCGCACGGTCCCTACGGGGCGAGCGGGAGTGGGCCGACCAGGCCAGACGCCGCTGGGGCGACCCGTATGCGGGTGCACGGGACGACACCGTTGTCGACCGCTGTTTGCCGCGCTGAAGGGCACGCATCGGCTAGGACGGCCGTGGACCGCACTGCCGTCGTACTCGGTGGGGGCGCCTCACCGCTTCTGTTCCACCAACTCCTTGAAGTGCTCGAGGTCGTCCCGTACAAGCCGTTCGATCGCGGTCGCCTGGGCGAATCCCTTCGGCCCGCCGAACGCCTCCTTGACGGTGCCCGGGTCGTACTCGATCCGGGCCTGGACTCGGGTGTGCTCCTGGTCGATGGGCAGCAGTGAGAAGGTTCCCGACAGGTCGGGACCGCTCGTGGTCTGCCATTCCATCCGGTGTTCCTTGCCGCGGTCGGTGATCTCGGCTTCGAACTTCTGAGCTCGGCCGCCCGCGTTGACGTCCAGGTGCGCCCGGTGCCCGTCCTCCGAACGAGCCTCGCGTACTCCGTCGACGAATCGCGGATAGGTCTCCACCTGGTGAAGGCGTTCCCAGGCCAGAGCGATCGGAACATCAACGTCGATCTGTTCTTCGAGAGTGCTCATCGGCCACCTCGCAAGTAGGTTCACGGTTTACGGGGCCACATCTCCATTGTCGCCGCCAGAGGGCCGATGGAGGCCGGCGTCGGTGTCCGTGGGCCGGGCGGGCCGGTGCCGTCCGTCCTCGGCGTTCCGGGGCACGGGCACAAGGACCGCAGCGGCCTCAGGCGTGCCCGAGTCCGAGTTCGCGGCCGCGGTAGAAGTCTTCCCGCTCCTCGACGATGTACGGGGCCATGGCCTCACGCCGCTGCGTCTCCGCCGCGGAGGCCCGCCAGGAGTCGCAGGCTTCCTTGGTGTCCCAGAACGACACCCCGGTGATCTCCTGCCCGTCCTCGGACCAGTACGCGTAGGCGCGGCGCAGCGCCTGCGGGTACGTGTCCGGGCGCCAGGCCCTCTCGAACTCCTCCAGCGCGCCCGGCTTGATGCGGCGGGTCGTCACCCAGACAAAGTGCTCCACCATCGCGGCCTCCTCTGGAACGCCGGTTCGACTTGATGGCGCCTTCTTGATCCATCGTAGGTTTGTGGCACCGCTTCCGCCTCTGCTGCGGGGCAGTGCGGCCGCCCCAGGTCACTCCCGGGGTGGGTTAAGGTCCCGCATCGACCGCTGTGCACCGATCTGAAGGGCATGGATGGGGCACGACGCGGAGCAGGTGCCCCGCATCATCGTTCACTGGTGTCGAGTCCGGCTGTTGACGCGTCGGGGTTCGGGCACCTTCATGGAGCCAGGGGTTTGCAGCCGCCAAGCCGGTGCTCCCCGCCGCTATGAGTCGACTGCGGCGGGGTCGAGGGAGTCGACGTCCTCCATGAAGCCCAGCATCCGGGCGTTGACGACGTCGGGGTGGTCGATCTGCGGTCCATGGCCGGTCGCGGCGATGATCTCGGCGCGGGCGCCGGGGATCAGGCGCGGTACGCGCTCCAGCTGCCGCTGCGGGTGCACCAGGAGGCTGCGCTTGCCCATGATGAGGTAGAGCGGGGTCCGGATGGAGCGCAGCGCGTCCTCGGTCAGCGGCAGAGGTGCGGGACGGCGGATCCGAAAGGCCCGGGCGCCTATCTGGACCCACTTCCGCAACTCGGGAACGGCGATGACCGGCTGCTCCAGCCAGGAGGCGAGGCGCGGACGCAGCGCCTTGGGAGCGAAGCTGGCGAAGAGGCTCACGAAGACCCAGGCGAAGAAGCGCAGGCCCACCTTCTCCAGGCCGCCCGGGTCGAGGGCGGTGACCGAGGCGAGCCGTCCGGGCCGGCGGTGCGCCTGGTTGAGCACCAGCCAGCCGCCGTAGGACGAGCCGACGAGGTGGACCCGGTCGAGGCCGAGCGCGTCGAGGGCCTCGTCCATCCACTGCGCGGCGCGCTCGGGCTGCCACATGGGCTCGCGGTGGACGCTGCGCCCGGCGTCGCCGGGGGTGTCGAGCGCGTAGACGGGCCGTTCGGCGCTGAGCCCGGGGGTGTTGGGGTACCACATCGCCGAGCAGTAGCCCGCGCCATGGATCAGGACCACCGGAGTGCGGGACTCCGCGGCCGGGTCGGTGGGGCCGTACCGGTAGACGTGCGTGGTGCCGAAGCTCGTCTCGACGTCCGTCTCGGAACGAGCAGGTGCGCCCATCGCGTAGAGGACGTCGCTGGCGGCGAAGTAGCGGTCACGCAGGGTGTCGTTGACGTAGCGGCCGACATCGCGGCGCACACGGGTCGTGTTCTCGGGCACGGAGCACCTCCGGGAAGATCCGTTCTTCGTGATACGACCGTACCATGATAGTGGTACGGCGGTACCATGAAGAGGTTCGGCCGGGCCGGACCGCGAACGCGACCGACGGGCGGAGACACGGCACATGCCAAAGCGCGTGGACCACGAGGAACGGCGAGCCCAGATCGCCGAGGCGCTCATCCAGGTCGCGGGGCGGCGAGGGCTGCACGCCGTCGGCATGCGCGACGTGGCCGCAGAGGCCGGCGTGTCACTCCGGCTCGTGCAGTACTACTTCGAGACCAAAGAGAAACTGCTCTTCTACGGTCTCCAGCACCTGACCGACCGCTTCACCGCACGGGTGGGTGCCCGCCTCCGCGCCGCCGGTACGAACCCGGGCCCGCGCGCGACGATCGAGGCGCTGCTGCTGGCCTCCCTGCCGACCGACGACGAGGGGCGCACCTTCCACCTCCTCTACAGCTCCTACTCGATCCTGTCCGTGACCGACGAGGCGCTGGCCGCCCAGCCCTTCATCAGCAACCCCGACGCCGCAGAGAACGCCCTGACCGGGCTGCTCGAACAGGCCCAGGCGTCAGGCCTGACCGGTCCCGGTATCGCCGCGCGCACGGAGGCGATCAGCCTGCTCGCCATGACGGCGACCATGGGCACCAGCATTCTTGTGGGCCAGCGGAGTCCGGAGTCGGCCATCGCGGTACTTCGTCACCATCTGGACCGGATCTTCTCGACCGCCGAGACGTCGGCGAACGGGGCGGGTTAAATCTGGCGCGCCGTCAGGGCACTTGTGGCACGCGAATGGCCTGTGGGCTCCGAGAGGCCTGGACAACGAAGAAGGCCCAGGTCAGAGACCTGGGCCTTCTCTCAAGAGCGGGTGACGAGAATCGAACTCGCGCTCTGAGCTGGGGAATCACTGGTGCTGACGGTGGTCGAGTGTGTTCTGAGCTGGTGATACGCAGCTGTGGACGCGCCCCCGGCGCGGTGTCTCGGCACCTCTGTTCACCGCTGTTGACCACTCGGCTGGGCACGGATGGGGCACGAGCGTCGGCGGTGCAGTGACATTCACCAAGAACGCATGCCATGGGCCGCCCCGATGAGAAGGCATTGAGGCGCAACTACTCCAAGGGGACTAGTGAGTCAGAGGGGGATGACTCGAACGTGGCTGCCGCAGAGTTTGGTCATGTCGTCGCTGTCGGACGTCAGCAGTGCGACCGGTTTGGGCTGGCGAAGGGCTACTTCGGCCATGGTGGCGTGCCGTTGCGCCCCCTCATCTGTCGCGGAAGTCCTGTGTTTGTCGCCGGCCCCCTGCAGATTCGTCCGTGATCGGTAACTGAGGGACCTCGCGGGGGCGTTCGTGTGTCTTCATGGGTGCACGGCATCGGCGGAGGCAGCAAAGGGGTGGGCGGACATGGCAAGGCGCAAGGGAAGGGGATGGCACGGCCGGCTTCTCGCGGCAGCGCTCGGGGTGACAGCGGCGGCCGCTGCCACCTCGGTGTGGACCGCGCAGGCCGACACCGCCGGAGGGCGGCAGCCGCAAGCGCATGTCTCAGCGCCGGACGCCCGGCCTCAGGACCGGACCGTGGCCAAGGTGGCGGCGGACATTGCGCACGCCTCGGACCGCGGCGCCCGGGGCGTCAACATCACCATCGACGACGGACCGGACCCGGTCTGGACGCCGCAGGTATTGCAACTGCTGAAGGACAGCGGTGTGAAGGCTACGTTCTGCATGGTGGGCACGCAGGCCCAGGCACACCCGGACCTGGTCAAAGAGGTCGTGGCAGACGGGCACCGGCTGTGCAACCACACCGTCTCGCACGACACCACCATGGACACCAAGTCCGAGGCCTACCAGTCCCAGCAGATCCTGGATGCCGAACGCATGATCACCAAGGCGTCCGGGGGCGTCCGGCCGCAGTATTACCGGGCCCCGGGCGGTGCTTTCACCCCGTACAGCCGACAGCTTGCCGCGTCCCGGGGGATGCGGCCGCTGGGCTGGAACGTCGACTCCAAAGACTTCGAGCGTCCCGGCGTGGACACCATGGTCGCCACCGTCAAGAGCGAGATCTCCGACGGGCCGACCGTCCTCTTCCACGACGCGGGAGGGGACCGCTCCCAGACCGTGGCCGCTCTGCGCGAGGTGCTGCCCTGGCTGAAGCAGCAGGGCTACTCCTTCGGCTTCCCCGTGCGGTGAGTGAGGCTCGCCCGCACTGACATCCAGACCCGGACCCCCGGCACCAGCAGACAGATGTGAACGACCCCAGAGAGTGCCAACAATGAGCGCCTCCACTGCGCCGCAAGGATGATCTGGACACCATGACCGTCCGCGTCCGGATGGCCGCGCCCGAGCTGACCACGGGCAGGAGCGCACCGGACGGCAGCAAGTCGGAGGCCGGCAAGCATGTCGTCGTGCTGCCGGGCTTCCTCCGGACCGACCTGGGAAGACACGACCATGCGCGGAATCCTCGGCCCCCGCTGGGGGCCGATGCTGACCGTTGCCTACCGCTCCGACTGGCACGTGGTGGCACGGGCGGTCACAGATTCAGGACCAGGTGTCATGGAGGTCCTCGGGTGTGAGGGTGTGGACGCCGTCGGCGGTGCAGCCGCTGCGGGTGACGGCGAGCAAGGGGGTGGCGTCGTCGGCGCCGGGAAGCTGGGAGCGGTGGGTGATGAGACGGGCGAGGTCGCGGTTGTCGAAGGGCTTCTTCTCCAGCCACTTGACCGAACCCACGAGGGTGATCTTCTTGGCGATGGGGGAGCGATCGGCGCCGACGATGTCGATCTCCGGGTCGTTGGTGCGGGTCCAGTAGCCGCCGATCGCATGGGTGCCGGCGGGCAGTCGACCTTCGTCGGCGCCCAGCCGCCACAAGGCTTCGCGGATGACGGGCTCGATGGCCCTGCCCCGCCAGGACGTCCAGCCGGCACGGATGGTGTCGAGGACGAGGTCACCACGGCCGCGTTCGACCGTCGGGATGCCGGGGCCGATGAAGGAGAGCCAGAAGCGCAGGTACGGGTCGTCGATGCGATAGCGGGTCTCACGGCTGGGTTTGGTGGAGAGGGGTAGTTCGGCGGCGACCATGCGGCGAGAGGTGAGGAGCTCCAGTGAGCGGGATACCGAGCTGGGGTTGAGGCCGCCGGCGGCTCTGCCGATCGTGGTGAAGGTGCGCTCGCCGTGGCCGATGGCGCCCAGGACGGTGCGAGCCTGCGCCTCGGTGGGAAACTCGGCAGCCAGGGTTCGCTCGCCACTGACCAGCAGCGCGGATGTCGGTCTGCGCAAGGCGAGTTCGAGGTACTCCCACAGCCCGGCGCCCTGCGGCCATTCCTCCAGGATGAGCGGGAGCCCGCCGGAGATCAGGTAGGCGTCGAAGGCGTCGGCGGCCGGTAGATCGAGCATCGAGGCGACCTCTGCCGGATTCAACGGCGGCACGACCATCTCGGTGCCCCGCTGGTAGAAGGGCCGCCCGTAGGTGTTGAGCTGTTCCATCATGGCGATGTCGGAGCCGATGAGGATGAGCAGAACGGGCAGCTTCGACAACGCCCGGTCGAACGCCTTCTGCAGCGCGCCCTCGAAGCTCGGGTCCTCGCGTACGAGGTAGGGCATCTCGTCGAGGACCACCACGCTGGGAGAGTCGGTGGGCAGCGCGGAAGCGAGCATGGTCAGCGCGGCGTCCCAGGTCAGTGGGGCGGCGAAATCACCGAACCGCGCCGCGTCGGGAAGCCGGGAGGCCGCCACCTCGGCGGCGAAGCCCGCCAGATCCTCCTCGCGGGAGCCGCCGACGGCGGTGAAGAACACATGCGGCAGCCCGGCCTGCTCCAGGAACTCCTCCACCAGGCGGGACTTGCCCACCCGGCGGCGCCCGCGGATCAGCACGGCCCGTCCGGGCCGTCCGGTGCGCCCGCCGGTCTTCACTGGTCCCAACAAGTCGTCCAGAAGGGCGAGTTCGGTGCGGCGCCCGACGAATCCGTTCACGGCAGTCCATTTCCACGGCGCAGTCTTGATACTCCCATTCAAGATACTATCATTGATGGAAGTATTAAGTGTGCGGAGCGTGATGATGTCGTCCCGTGGCATCGGGGGATCCAGCGTGTACGCCATCCCCGTCGGCCTGCGTGCCCTCCTCATTTGGCGCGGCGGGTCAGGAAGCCCCGGGATCTCTTTTCCTGAAGATCGCCCTGTGGAGCCGCTCGAACCCTGCAGGGTCGGGGTTCGCACCACGGTGGCGACACCGCCGTCACGCGAACCCGAAGGTGGAACCGCGGGCGCCTGTACGGCACTCGACGTCGCTGTTGCGTACCGAACTGCTAGCCCTTGGGGTCGCGCGCCCACTCGCTGCGATTCCATCCGTCCTGCCTTGACCCACCACTGTACGAACGACCTGGACGCCATGGGCCGCGTCTGCTCGGCTCTGCCTGGGGCGATGGCGGACGGGATGGGAGCCCCCAACGCTCGCCACAATGAGCCCGCGGACGGGAACGGCGCCCCTCCATCCCGGTGCCGGCCGATCCCCCGCCGGAGGCATCATCTTGTGCCCGCCGATGACGTCCCGCCCTTGCCCGCATGCACGCAGCGCGCCGCCGGACGCGGCCAGGCGGGGCGCAGACAGGAGGCAGGCCGCGCCGCAAAGGCGGCGCGCGCCCGCGCCGTGCGCGGGCCTTGAACCTGGAGCGTCAGCGGGAGGTGGCCGACGGGATCGACACCCGAGTCCGCGCCGAGCGGGAGAGGGCTGCGATTGTGCCCGACGATCAGGCATCGGGCACGGAACGGGCCTCATGTGGTCTAGACAACAAAGAAGCCCCGGGCCGTTGGCCTGGGGCTTTTGCATGGAGCGGGTGACGAGAATCGAACTCGCGCTCTGAGCTTGGGAAGCTCATGTTCTACCATTAAACTACACCCGCGAAGCGCACTGAATGATCAGCGATGCATCGTCCCACACTCTACCCCATGGCAGGCCCCCGGTGTACGAACCGGGGGTCTTTACGTCATTCGCCAGGGGCGGATGCGGTTGCTGTGGGCGGGAGTTGAGGGCGTAGCGTACGCAGTCGGAGTGCCGCCTGGAGTGGCGTCCTGTTCATCCCCTAATGTGGCGTTCTCGTCCAAGGGTTGTTGGGGAAGGGGCTTGATGGACTCCATGGAGCGCACCGTCGTCCGCTGTGCCGAAGGGCACATTTTCGCTACCGCTTCGTTCCCGATGCAGCAGCTCGGGGCCCGTCGGATCGGTCCCGGGCGGCTTATCCGTTGTCCGCGATGTGCCCGGTTGCGGCAGGCAGTTCCGGTGGAGTTCGAGCGGCGGTAGAAGCCGGCGGCAGGAGCGGCGGCAGGCGATCATGACGGAGTGCGCGGGACAGTCCGGTTGGGGCGGTCTCGCGCGTTCTGCGTATCCTCGGGGGCGTGCTTCTCTCAGACAAGGACATCCGGGCCGAGATCGACGCCGGGCGGGTCCGCATTGATCCGTACGACCCGTCGATGGTGCAGCCATCGAGCATCGACGTGCGGCTCGACCGCTACTTCCGGGTGTTCGAGAACCACCGTTATCCGCATATCGACCCAGCCGTCGAGCAGGCGGACCTGACGCGTACGGTCGAGCCGGACGGGGATGAGGCGTTCATCCTCCACCCCGGCGAGTTCGTGCTTGCCTCGACGTACGAGGTCATTTCGCTGCCCGACGATCTTGCGTCGCGGCTGGAGGGCAAGAGTTCGCTCGGGCGGCTCGGGCTCGTGACGCATTCCACGGCCGGGTTCATCGATCCCGGGTTCTCCGGGCATGTGACGCTGGAGCTGTCGAATCTTGCGACGCTGCCGATCAAGCTGTGGCCGGGCATGAAGATCGGCCAGCTGTGCATGTTCCGGCTGAGTTCGCCGTCGGAGTTCCCGTACGGCTCCGAGCGGTACGGTTCGCGCTACCAGGGGCAGCGCGGGCCGACGGCTTCGCGTTCGTTCATGAATTTCCACCGGACCCAGGTGTGAGGCCGGACCATGACTGACGCACGAGAGAATCTGACGTACGACGGGTTCGGTCATGCCGTGCGTGAGCTGGCGCAGGCCGTGGCCGACGATGACTACGAGCCGGATGTGGTGCTGAGCATCGCGCGGGGTGGGGTCTTCGTCGCCGGCGGGCTGGCGTACGCGCTGGACTGCAAGAACATTCATCTGGTGAATGTCGAGTTCTATACCGGCGTGGGCACCACGTTGGAAATGCCGGTGATGCTGGCGCCCGTTCCCAACGCCATCGATTTCTCGAACAAGAAGGTCCTGATCGCCGATGACGTGGCGGACACCGGCAAGACACTGAAGCTGGTGCGCGACTTCTGTATCGAGCACGTCGCCGAGGTGCGCAGCGCGGTCATCTACGAGAAGCCGCACTCGCTCGTGAAGTGTGAGTACGTGTGGAAGAAGACCGATCGCTGGATCAATTTCCCGTGGAGCGTCCTGCCGCCGGTACGTAAGCCGGGCGAGCCCGTCACGCCGTCCAAGGAGGCGCTGTAACTGCCGCGGCGGCGGTCAGCTCCTCGTGAGCGCTGGGCACAGAATGTAAACCCGGTGAACCTCTGCGTGGCTGTTACGTGCCGGATGCCTGATCGTCCGGCGCGTTCGCGGCCCGCTCACGCATGGCCCGAGGACAGGTGCCGACACCCTGGCCCCGCTCCGGCCGTCCGGCTGCCGGTCGCACGGCAGCCGAAGCGTCCTGGCCAGAGGTCCCGTCGGCCGGGTGCTTGTCGCCGTCACCGTTCCCGGTGACCCTCGACCGGCGAGCGAGGAACTTGCCCAGTTCCCACAGGACCAGGAGCGCGACCGCGGCCAGCAGTGCCCAGCCGAACTGCCGCGCGTTGATCTCGGTCGTCCCGAGGATGTGGCGGAAGCCGTCCACCTGGGTCACCAGCACCGCGAGCACGAACTGGGCCAGTGCCACCCAGTTCATCTGCTTGCTGTCGAAGGTGGACGCCGTCAGTACCGAGTCCGTCTCGCTGCGGCATTCGAAGGCGGCCACGATCAGACAGAGCGCGAAGGCGGTGAACGCGATCGACTGACCGGTCTCGACGCTGTCGAAGTGGGCCACACCGAGCTTGATCAGTCCGAGCAGCACGACGGTGATCGCCAGTCCGCCGAGCCCGACCGTGACCAGGACGGGCCGTGTGAGCACCGACTCCCCGCGCGGACGCGGCCTGCGTCGCATGAGCCCGGCGCTCTCCTGGTCGAAGCCGAGCGCGAAGCCGAAGGACGCGTTGACGACGAAGTGGATCCACAGGACCTGCGGCGGCGTGAAGGGTTCGCCGGCGGCGATGTTGAAGACGGTGGCCCCGAGGAACGTCAGGACGAAGGTGACGAGCAGCAGGAGCACGAACCGGATGTACTTGGTGAGATTGTCGTAGATCTTCCGGCCCTGCTCCACGGCGTAGACGATGGTGGCGAAGTTGTCGTCGGAGAGGATCATGCGTCCGGCGCTCTTCGCCACGTCCGTGCCGCTGCCCATGGCGATACCGATGTCGGCGGCCTTGATGGCGGGCGCGTCGTTGACGCCGTCTCCGGTCATCGCCACGACATCACCCTGCTTCTTCAGCGTGTTGGCGAGCAGCACCTTGTGCTCCGGCGCGACCCGTCCCACCACACCGATGCCGTCGATGCGGGCGAGCTGCTCGTCCTCGGTCAGGGCGGCGAACTCGGCGCCGAGGACGGCCTCGCCGGGGATGCCGAGCTGCCGGGCGATCGCCGCCCCGGTGGTGACGTCGTCGCCGGTCACCATGCGGACCCGGATGTGCGCCGCCTGGGCATCGGCCACAGCGGCCCTGGACTCCGCACGGGGAGGATCGACCATGCCGACGAGACTGGTCATCCGCAGCTCGGTGACGTACGCGAGCAGGTCGCCGTCCGGATCGAAGCCGTCCGGGTCCAGATCGCGGGTGGCCGCGGCCATCACCCGGCGCCCCTCGCCGCCCATGCGTTCGGTCCGCGCCTCGGCGCGCCGGAGCAGTTCGGCGTCCCAGGGGATGGTTCTGCCCGCCGCGAGTGCGGTGCCGGCCCGCGCCATCACCGCCGGGGCCGCGCCCTTGACGAAGCATCGGACCACCTGCCGCCCAGTGGCGTCGACCGCCGAGTTGAAGGTGGCCATCAGCTTGTAGCCGGGGTCGAACGGCAGGGTCGCGAGCCGGGGAAGGCCGTCTCTCGTGGCGTCGATGTCCAGCCCGGCCTTGTGCGCGAGCACCAGCAGCGCGCCCTCGGTGGGATCGCCCACCACCTGGCCGTCCACCAGCTTCGCGTCGCCGGCCACCACGTACGGCAGGATCGCGTCCTCGATGCCCGCGGAGGAACCCGCGGCATGGTGGATCTTCCCCTCGAGTCCGTAGCCCGTGCCCGAGACGGTGTACCGGTCGGTGGGACTCACCACTTCGACGACAGTCATCTGGTTCATCGTCAGAGTGCCGGTCTTGTCCGAGTTGATCGCCGAGGTGAACGCCAGGGTCTCGACCGACGGTAGTTCCTTCACGATGGCGTTCCGCCTGGCCAGGCTGAGGCTGCCGACGGACAGAATCGCCTGGGTCACGGTCGGCAGAGCTTCGGGGATGGCGGCGATGGCCAGCGAGACCGCGCTGACGAACAGCACGTCCCAGGCCTCTCCCCGCTCACGGCCCAGGGCGAACATCACGATCATGGTCAGGCCCGCTGCCCCCGTGATCCACAGCGTGAGTGTGTTGAGTTCCTTGGTGAGCGGCGGCTCCTCCCTCTCGGTGGCCGACAGCATCCCGGAGATCCTGCCGAGCTCGGTGCCGGCGCCGGTCGCGGTGACGACGAGTACGCCACTCCCGTGGGTGACCGGGGTGTTCATGAACGCCATGTCGGTCTGGTCACCCGGTCCCGGCCGGCCGGCCGGCAGCGTTCCGGCGTCCTTCGCGGCGGGAACGCTCTCGCCGGTGAGCGCCGACTCGTCGATCTGCAGGGCGTTGGCCTCGATGATGCGTCCGTCCGCCGGCACCTGGTCGCCTGCGGCGATGAGCACGATGTCGCCGACGACGAGCCGTTCGGCGGGGATCTCCGACTCCGTCCCGTCCCTGCGCACCCGGGCCGTCGCCTTCATCATCGACTTCAGCGCGTTCATCGCGCTCTCGGCCTTGCCCTCCTGGCGCAGGCCCACGACCGCGTTGAGGAGCGTCAGCACGCACAGCAGGATCGCGGTGCTCCACTCCCTGATGAGCAGCGAGACGACCGCCGCGGCCACGAGGACGAGCTGCATGTAGCTGCGGTACTGCCTGAGGAACCGGAGCCAGGCCGGAGTCCGCTTCTCCTCGGGCAGTGCGTTCGGGCCGTGAACGGCGACGAGTTCGGTGGCCCGTGCCGCGGAGAGGCCGACCTCCGGATCCACCCCGAGCGCGTCCAGGACCTCCTCGGGAGAACGCGCGTACCAGCCGTCCTCCGATGCCCCGGGCCGCTCTCCCCCGGCGTCTGACTGCACCGTCATCGTTGTGCCTCCGATGTGGTCCGGCCTGGCAGGCGGGACTTTCGAAACACGCCCTAGCCGCGCTTCTTCTTCGTCGGCCGACCGGTGCCGGACGCGCGCCCGCCGGCCGCCAGGGTGTCGCTTCCGTCCGCGGCCCGGGCAGCCGTCGGATGCCGGGAGGCGTACGGGTCGGCCGGGGCCCCCGCGGGGGCCTCCTGCTCCAGCTCCCGCTTGGCCGCGAGCAGATCCTTCCGGGCCTGTTCCCCCACGTCGGGGTACTGGGGATCGATGTCCATCAGGGTGTGCGCGAGCACCGCCGCCGCGCATATCCGCGCGAACCACTTCCGGTCCGCCGGCACGACGTACCAGGGCGCCCACTTCGTACTCGTCGCCGACAGCATCTCGGAGAACGCGTGCTGGTAGTCGTCCCACCGGCGCCGCTCCCTGACGTCGGCTGCGGAGAACTTCCAGTTCTTCTCCGGCAGGTCGATCCGCTTCATGAAGCGGATGCGCTGCTCCTCCTTGGAGAGGTTCAGGAAGATCTTCACCACCTTGAACCCGTTGTCCGTGAGGTAGCGCTCCCAGTTGTTGATCTCCCGGTAGCGGCGGCCCCATACCCCCGGCCCGCCGGCGTCGTCCGGCAGCTTCTGCCGGACGAGGTTCTCGGGGTGCACCCGCACGACGAGGACCTCCTCGTAGTGCGAGCGGTTGAAGATGGCGATCTCTCCGCGCGCGGGCAGCCGACAGGCGTAACGCCACAGGTAGTCGTGGTCGAGTTCCTCGGTGGAGGGCACCTTGAAACTGCTGACCCGCACGCCCTGGGGGTTGACGCCGCTCATGACGTGGCGGATCGTCCCGTCCTTGCCCCCGGCGTCGAGCGCCTGGAGACAGAGCAGTACGCCGTACGTGTCCTGGGCGGCCAGCCGTTCCTGGTACTCCGCCAGCAGGGACACCCCGGTCCGCAGCAGCTCGATCCCGTCGCGTTTCCTCAGGCCGGCCTTGTAGCGAGGATCGAAGTCCCGGCCCAGGTTCACCTTCGAGCCCGGTTTCACCCGCAGCGGCCCGATGAACTCCGCGATGCGTTCGGCTCTCTCGTCCGCCATCACCGATCAGCCCTTCTCTCCGGTCACGGTGAGCGCCGCGCGTCCCGGCCCTCGCCACCGTCGCGGACTGCTCCCCGCCGCCGGCGGGGACCGGAGCGGCCTCGGCCTCCACCGCTGCGCAGGTGCCATGAAGACCGGAAGCACCCGTTCACAAACCCTCCTTCGCCAGGGCTGTGCCGCGGTGACTCAGGCGCCTGGCCGGTCGGCATGCGTGCGCTCACCCCATGCGGGGCCGACGGCCCAGGGGGCAGAGCGGCAACGCGCTACGAAGAACCCGGAAAGGTACGAGGATTCTCGAGGCTTCCGTCCTCATAGGGTGCGCCGCACGTCGGCTCGTCGCACGCCGAGGGCGATGGGCTCGCATCCGCGCCCCCTCGCCGGTTGATCGTCGTCACCGGCCACTCCGCGGGCAGGTTCTCGACGCCTGAGTCCGGTCAGGTCCGGTCCGTGACAGCAAAGGACCCCCGGTGCCATGTGCCGGGGGTCCTTGCACGGTCGTGGGACGCGGTCGTCAGATCGTGCCCAGCTTGATGATCGACAGCAGCGCGATGAGCTGGATCGCGGACGCACCCAGCGCCTTCGGCCACGGCAGGTCGTGCGACTTGCTCACCATGGAGGTGAACAGTGCGGCCGATGCCAGCCAGGTCATCCAGCCGAGTATCTGGACCAGGGAGTTCTCGCCGCCGAGGAAGAGCGCGAAGATCAGCCGTGGGGCGTCCGTGATCGACATGATCAGCATGGAGAGGCCCACGGTCGGCTGCCAGGCGCCGTCGCCGCCGAGCTGGCGGGCGAGGGTGTGGGTGACCGCGCCGAGGACCAGACCGCCGATGACGAAGCCGAAGCCCGTGAGGAGGACGTATGGGACGGCGGTGGAGATCGTTGCGTGGATGGCGTCGTCGCGGGCCTGGTCGAAGCCGAAGAGCGCCAGCAGGCCGTAGAGGAACGTGACGATGAGGGCCGGGCCCCAGACGGGGTAGTCGCGCATCTGCCAGAACGTCGGTCCGGGGCGCAGCACGATGCCGCTCAGCAGTTGCTGCCAGTGCAGGCGGGGGCCGGCGGGCTGGGCGGGTGCCTGGCCGGCGCGGTAGGTGTTGCCGCCGCTGTACGGGTCCTCGTTGATGCTGAACGCCTGGGTGTGACCCGGGTTGTTGGCGTACGGGTCGCCCTGGTGGGGCTGGTGGTACGAGTCGCCGAAGTATTCGGGTTCGCCGTGTGCGCCGCTGTAGCCCTGGTGCCCCCCGGGGCGCCGGGCTCCGTACGGGGCGCCGGTGCCTCCCGCCGGGGGCCATGGCTGCTGTCCGTACGGCGGCGGTGGGGCCTGCGTGCCGTACGGCTGCTGCTGCGGTTGTTGTTGCCCTTGTCGAGGGGTGCGGTTGTCCCGGCCGCGTCCGATCCTGAATCCAGCCACGTCATCGAACGTACCTGGTCCGCGTGTGTGCGGTGGGAGAGCCGGGGAACCAGGCCCCCTTTGCGGCCGAGCTGTGACATCCCCTAGGGGGACCCTGGGGGGCCGGCCGGTGGGCGCGGAACCCGGGCCTGTGGTACGGGAAACAGGACCGGTTCGGGGCAGGCGTCGGCCCGCCCAACAGCAGAAGCGGCCGGTCCTGCCCCCGAGGCAGGTCCGACCGCTTCTGTACCGCTGAGACCGGCTACTTCACCGGCTCGGGCTCCGGAGCGTCTGCCGCCTCCGGCTCGCCGGCCGGGTCCGACGGGGTCTTCACCGAGTCCAGCAGCAGCTGCGAGACGTCGACCACCTGGATCGACTCCTTGGCCTGGCCGTCGTTCTTCTTGCCGTTGACCGAGTCGGTCAGCATGACGAGGCAGAACGGACAGGCGGTGGAGACGATGTCCGGGTTGAGGGAGAGGGCTTCCTCGACGCGCTCGTTGTTGATGCGCTTGCCGATCCGCTCCTCCATCCACATCCGGGCACCACCGGCGCCACAGCAGAAGCCGCGCTCCTTGTGGCGGTGCATCTCCTCGTTCCGCAGACCCGGCACCTTCGCGATGATCTCGCGCGGGGGCGTGTAGATCTTGTTGTGACGGCCCAGGTAGCAGGGGTCGTGGTACGTGATCAGACCCTCGACCGGCGTCACCGGGATCAGCTTGCCCTCGTCGATGAGGTGCTGGAGCAGCTGCGTGTGGTGGATGACCTCGTACTCGCCGCCGAGCTGCGGGTACTCGTTCGCGATGGTGTTGAAGCAGTGCGGGCAGGTCGCGACGATCTTCTTCGACGACTTCGGCTTCTTCGTCGCCTCATCGTCGTCGTCCTCACCGAACGCCATGTTCAGCATCGCGACGTTCTCCTGGCCGAGCTGCTGGAACAGCGGCTCGTTGCCCAGGCGGCGGGCCGAGTCACCCGTGCACTTCTCGTCGCCGCCCATGATCGCGAACTTCACGCCCGCGATGTGGAGCAGCTCCGCGAAGGCCTTGGTGGTCTTCTTGGCGCGGTCCTCGAGAGCGCCCGCGCAGCCGACCCAGTAGAGGTAGTCGATCTCCGACAGGTCCTCGACGTCCTTGCCGACGATCGGGACCTCGAAGTCGACTTCCTTCGTCCACTCGACGCGCTGCTTCTTGGCCAGCCCCCAGGGGTTGCCCTTCTTCTCCAGGTTCTTGAGCATCGTGCCCGCCTCGGACGGGAACGCGGACTCGATCATGACCTGGTAGCGGCGCATGTCGACGATGTGGTCGATGTGCTCGATGTCGACCGGGC
Organism: Streptomyces sp. NPDC051020; assembly: GCF_040683105.1. Taxonomy (NCBI): domain Bacteria; kingdom Bacillati; phylum Actinomycetota; class Actinomycetes; order Kitasatosporales; family Streptomycetaceae; genus Streptomyces; species Streptomyces sp. NPDC051020. The sequence continues at coordinate 64,680 of NZ_JBFBCG010000024.1, forward strand.
ACTGCTCCACGCACGCACCGCAGGTGGTGCAGGACCAGAGCACGTCCGGGTCGATGACGCCGTTCTCTTCGACGGTGCCGATCAGCGGGCGCTCGGCCTCCGCGAGAGCGGCCGCCGGTACGTCCTTCAGCTGCTCCTCGGTCGCCTTCTCGTTGCCCTCCATGTCCTTGCCGCCACCGGCGAGCAGGTACGGGGCCTTGGCGTGCGCATGGTCGCGCAGCGACATGATCAGGAGCTTCGGCGACAGCGGCTTGCCCGTGTTCCAGGCGGGGCACTGCGACTGGCAGCGACCGCACTCGGTGCACGTGGAGAAGTCGAGGATGCCCTTCCAGGAGAACTGCTCGACCTGGGAGACGCCGAAGACGTCGTCCTCGCCCGGGTCCTCGAAGTCGATCGGCTTGCCGCCGGAGATCATCGGCTGCAGGGCGCCCAGCGCGCTCTCACCGGTCGCGTTGCGCTTGAACCAGATGTTCGGGAAGCCGAGGAAGCGGTGCCAGGCGACACCCATGTTGGTGTTCAGCGAGACCGTGATCATCCAGATCAGCGAGACGCTGATCTTGACCATCGCGGTGAAGTAGATGAGGTTCTGCAACGTGGTGACGCTCAGGCCCTTGAAGGCGAGCACCAGCGGGTACGAGACGAAGTACGCCGCCTCGTAGCTCTCGACGTGGTGGATCGCGCCCTCGAGACCGCGCAGGGTCAGGATCGCCAGGCCGATGGTGAGGATGACGTACTCGACGAAGTACGCCTGCCAGGCCTTGGAGCCCGCGAAGCGCGACTTGCGGCCGGCCCGGGAGGGGAGCGAGAGCAGCCGGATCACCATCAGGACAGCGATGCCCACCGTCGTCATCAGGCCGATGAACTCGGTGTACATCTCGAACGGCAGGAATCCGCCGAGGACGGGGAGGGTGTAGTCGGCCCGGAAGAGCTGGCCGTATGCCTGGGCCAGCGTCGGCGGCAGCGTCAGGAAGCCGATGGCGACGAACCAGTGGGCGAAGCCGACGATGCCCCACCGGTTCATCCGGCTGTGGCCGAGGAACTCCCTGACCAGGGTGATCGTCCGGGCCTTGGGGTTGTCCGTTCGGCTGCCCGCCGGTACCGGCTGTCCGAGCTTGACGAACCGGTAGATCTGCGCGAAGGCTCGGAAAAAGAGCGCAACGCCGACCACGGTCAGAACCAGCGACACGATGATCGCGGCGAGTTGCATTTGGGGGCTCCTCGGGCCTGCGAGGGTGGGATCCAGCACGTACTAAGCAGTAACTTAATCAGTCTGTGCTGACACTATCCACTTATTCCGCCGCGCTGTAGCCGCGCCGCCGGTGATCTGTGTCGCTCAGGTGCGCCTTCCCGCGGTGGATGAGCCCGCGGAGGGCGGCGCGGAGTGGGGCGTATACGGCTTCCGCGAGGATGGCCAGGTCGAGTCCCAGCCAGTGGTGCTCGGCGTAGTGCTGGTCGAGCAGGGCGGGTTCGTCCCAGGGCATGGTGGAGCGGGAGCGGACCTGGGCCAGGCCGGTGAGGCCGGGTCTCAGTTCCTGCCGCCAGTGTCGGGCACCGGCCTCGTTCGGGGTGTCCGCCCGCTCGTGGCCAGGGGTGAGCGGTTCCGGTCCGACGAGCGAGAGATCTCCCCGTACGACGTGGGGCAGCCGGGACAGCGCGTCCAGGCGCAGCCGACGGGTGCCCAGGGAGCGCAGGGCGAAGGGGTGGCCGGCCAGTCCGATCCGGGTGGAGCGGGTCAGTACGCAGCCCGCGGGACGCTGTACGGCGAGGGTGAGGGCTGCGGCGGCGAGCAGCGGAGCGGTCAGGGCCAGCAGGGCTGAGCCGAGGACGAGATCCAGTGCGCGCTTGGCTGTCATGTGCGACCTCGGTCCGGGCCGCGCGTGTGACCGCATCCGCATCCGCGTGCGCATCCGCATCGTTCACACCTGCCTGGCTCGGACGGATCGAGTGCCTGTTTTGTACTGCTCTCGCCATTTTGTAACAGAACGATCCCACGTGACGATGATGGACCGGGTATGCGGCCCGCCTGGCGGGCCGGTGTCGTCCGATGAAGTGCAGGTGGCGCGGGATGTGTGCACGATAGTTGAGTCGACCCGACTAAGGTCTGTTGACTCCGAGGCGCCTCTCGTGCATCCTTGAGCCAGATCCACTCAAGTAGTCAGTTGGAGGAATTGAAATGGCACGTGCGGTCGGCATCGACCTGGGCACGACTAACTCCGTCGTCAGCGTTCTCGAAGGCGGCGAGCCCACCGTCATCACCAACGCCGAAGGCGCCAGGACCACGCCGTCCGTCGTCGCCTTCGCGAAGAACGGCGAGGTTCTGGTGGGCGAGGTCGCCAAGCGCCAGGCGGTGACCAACGTCGACAGGACCATCCGGTCGGTCAAGCGCCACATGGGCACCGACTGGAAGATCGACCTCGACGGCAAGAGCTTCAACCCGCAGCAGATGAGCGCCTTCATCCTGCAGAAGCTGAAGCGCGACGCCGAGGCGTACCTGGGCGAGAAGGTCACCGACGCGGTGATCACCGTTCCGGCGTACTTCAACGACTCCGAGCGTCAGGCGACGAAGGAGGCCGGCGAGATCGCGGGCCTGAACGTCCTGCGTATCGTCAACGAGCCGACCGCCGCCGCGCTGGCGTACGGGCTCGACAAGGACGACCAGACGATCCTCGTCTTCGACCTCGGTGGCGGCACCTTCGACGTGTCCCTCCTGGAGATCGGTGACGGCGTCGTCGAGGTGAAGGCCACCAACGGTGACAACCACCTCGGTGGTGACGACTGGGACCAGCGCGTCGTCGACTACCTGGTGAAGCAGTTCGCCAACGGTCACGGTGTGGACCTGTCCAAGGACAAGATGGCTCTCCAGCGTCTCCGCGAAGCCGCGGAGAAGGCGAAGATCGAGCTGTCCTCCTCGACGGAGACCACGATCAACCTGCCGTACATCACGGCGTCCGCCGAGGGCCCGCTGCACCTGGACGAGAAGCTCACGCGCGCCCAGTTCCAGCAGCTCACCGCGGACCTCCTGGAGCGCTGCAAGAACCCGTTCCACAACGTCATCAAGGACGCGGGCATCCAGCTCTCCGAGATCGACCACGTCGTTCTCGTCGGTGGCTCGACCCGTATGCCGGCCGTCGCCGAGCTCGTCAAGGAGCTCACCGGTGGCCAGGAGGCCAACAAGGGCGTGAACCCGGACGAGGTCGTCGCCATCGGAGCCTCGCTCCAGGCCGGTGTCCTCAAGGGCGAGGTCAAGGACGTCCTGCTGCTCGATGTCACCCCGCTGTCTCTCGGTATCGAGACCAAGGGCGGCATCATGACGAAGCTCATCGAGCGCAACACGACGATCCCGACCAAGCGGTCCGAGATCTTCACGACGGCCGAGGACAACCAGCCGTCCGTCCAGATCCAGGTCTACCAGGGCGAGCGCGAGATCGCGGCGTACAACAAGAAGCTCGGCATGTTCGAGCTGACCGGTCTGCCGCCGGCCCCGCGTGGTGTCCCGCAGATCGAGGTCGCGTTCGACATCGACGCCAACGGCATCATGCACGTCGCCGCCAAGGACCTCGGCACCGGCAAGGAGCAGAAGATGACCGTCACCGGCGGCTCCTCGCTGCCGAAGGACGAGGTCAACCGGATGCGTGAGGAGGCCGAGCAGTACGCGGAGGAGGACCACCGCCGCCGCGAGGCCGCCGAGTCCCGCAACCAGGGCGAGCAGCTCGTCTACCAGACGGAGAAGTTCCTCAAGGACAACGAGGACAAGGTTCCCGGCGACGTGAAGACGGAGGTGGAGACCGCGCTCACCGAGCTGAAGGAGAAGCTCAAGGGCGAGGACACCGCCGAGATCCGTACCGCCACCGAGAAGGTCGCGGCCGTCTCCCAGAAGCTGGGCCAGGCGATGTACGCCAACGCGCAGGCCGAGGGCGGCCCGCAGGCCGAAGGCCAGCCGGGCGCCGAGCAGGCCAGGGCCGATGACGATGTCGTCGACGCCGAGATTGTGGACGACGAGAAGGACGCCAAGGGCGGTGCGGCGTGACCGAGGAGACTCCGGGCTTCGAGGAGAAGCCCGACGTTCCCTCCGGCGCCACCCCTGACGACGCCGATCCGAAGGCTGCCTCCTCCTCCACGGAGGAGGAGGCGGCCCCGGCCGGGGACGTGAACCAGACTGCTGGTCTGACGGCACAGCTGGACCAGGCACGCAGTGCGCTCACCGAGCGCACCGGCGACCTCCAGCGGCTCCAGGCCGAGTACCAGAACTACCGCCGCCGCGTGGAGCGGGACCGGGTCACGGTCAAGGAGATCGCCGTTGCGGGTCTCCTGAGCGAGCTCCTGCCCGTGCTCGACGACGTCGGCCGCGCCAGGGATCACGGCGAGCTCGTGGGCGGGTTCAAGTCGGTGGCCGAATCGCTGGAGACGGTCGTCGCCAAGCTGGGCCTGCAGCAGTTCGGCAAGGAGGGTGAGCCCTTCGACCCGACGATCCACGAAGCCCTGATGCACTCGTACGCGCCGGACGTCACCGAGACGACCTGCGTGGCGATCCTGCAGCCGGGGTATCGCATCGGCGAGCGCACCATCCGCCCCGCGCGGGTGGCGGTGGCCGAGCCGCAGCCGGGCGCGACCCCGGCGGCGGCAAAGGAAGAGAAGACAGACGACGAGGAGAGCGGTGGCACCGAGGAGGTCTGACATTTCGTCCGACCACCGCGGGGCCCACCGCCCGGTTCGGCGACCGGCCTGCGGGCCGGTCGCCCGGCCGATCGTCCGGAAGGAGGGACGTCGATGAGCACGAAGGACTTCGTCGAGAAGGACTACTACAAGGTCCTCGGCGTCCCCAAGGACGCCACCGAAGCCGAGATCAAGAAGTCGTACCGGAAGCTCGCCCGCGAGTTCCACCCGGACGCGAACAAGGGCGACAACAAGGCGGAGGAGCGCTTCAAGGAGATCTCCGAGGCCAATGACATCCTCGGCGACGCCAAGAAGCGCAAGGAGTACGACGAGGCACGCGCCCTCTTCGGCAACGGCGGCTTCCGGGCCGGTCCCGGCGGCGCGGGAGGCAACTTCAACTTCGACCTGGGCGACCTCTTCGGAGGCACGCAGGGCGGAGGTCCCGGCGGCCCCGGCGGCTTCGGCGGCGGCGGCGGTCTGGGCGATGTCTTCGGCGGGCTGTTCAACCGGGGCGGCGGTACGGGGACACGCGTGCAGCCGCGCCGCGGGCAGGACATCGAGTCCGAGGTGACGCTCAGCTTCACCGAGGCGGTCGACGGGGCCACGGTCCCGCTCCGGATGTCCAGCCAGGCGCCCTGCAAGGCGTGTTCGGGCACCGGCGACAAGAACGGCACCCCGAGGGTCTGTCCGACCTGTGTCGGCACCGGACAGGTGTCGCGCGGCAGCGGCGGCGGCTTCTCGCTCACCGATCCCTGCGTGGACTGCAAGGGCCGGGGCCTCATCGCCCAGGACCCGTGCGACGTCTGCAAGGGCAGCGGGCGGGCACGTTCGTCGCGCACCATGCAGGTCAGGATCCCGGCGGGCGTCTCCGACAGCCAGCGGATCCGGCTGCGCGGCAAGGGCGCACCGGGCGAGCGCGGCGGACCGGCCGGCGACCTGTACGTCGTCGTCCATGTCGACGCCCACCCCGTCTTCGGCCGCAAGGGCGACAACCTCACGGTCACCGTGCCCGTCACCTTCGTGGAGGCGGCGCTCGGCGGCGAGGTGAAGGTCCCGACGCTCGGCGGACCGCCTGTCACCCTGAAACTTCCGGCCGGCACCCCCAATGGGCGGACGATGCGCGCCCGCGGCAAGGGTGCCGTACGCAAGGACGGCACCCGGGGCGACCTCCTGGTCACCGTCGAGGTGGCGGTCCCCACGGACCTCACCCCCGACGCCCAGGACGCGCTGGAGGCCTACCGGAAGGCGACCGCGGGGGAGGACCCGCGGGCGGAGCTGTTCCAGGCCGCGAAGGGAGCATGAGGTGGACGGCCGACGACGTAATCCGTACGAACTGACCGATGACTCACCGGTGTACGTGATCTCGATCGCGGCCCAGCTCTCGGGCCTGCATCCGCAGACACTGCGCCAGTACGACCGCCTCGGCCTGGTCTCCCCGGACCGCACGGCCGGCCGCGGCAGGCGCTACTCGGCCCGCGACATCGAGCTGCTGCGCACGGTGCAGCAACTGTCGCAGGACGAGGGCATCAACCTGGCGGGCATCAAGCGCATCATCGAACTGGAGAACCAGGTGGCCGCGCTCCAGCAGCGCGTCGCCGAACTCTCCGCGGCGGTGGACGGCGCTGCGGCGGCGATGCAGCAGCGCGAGGCGCAGGTGCGTGCGTCGTACCGGCGCGATCTGGTGCCGTACACGGATGTGCAGCAGGCGAGCGCGCTGGTGGTGTGGCGGCCGAAGAGGCCCAAGGAATAGGCGCGGATACGCATGACGGAGGGCCGCCACCCAGGAACAGGTGGCGGCCCTCCGTGGTGTGCACGGGTCATTTCCCCGCGGATCGAACTGGAGAACCAGGTCGCGGCGCTGCAGGCCCGGGTGGCGGAACTGTCCTCGGCGGTGGAGGGCGATGCAGCAACGCGAGGCGGCGGTACATGCCTCGTATCGCAGGGACCTGGTGCCGTACCAGGAAGTGCAGCAGGCTGGCGCGCTGGTGGTGTGGCGGCCCAAGCGGGCGCCGGAGCAGTAGACGTCGCCGTAGGTGCAGCTGTATATGCGTGAAGGGGCCGGGAGATGAAAACCTCCCGGCCCCTTCGTGTGATCACTCGCGTGATCAGTGGCGCCCCGCCGCCTCCCAGACCGCCACGGCCAGCGCCGCGCAGGACGTCAGGGCCGCGAGCGACGGCAGCGGCCAGCGGGTGCGCTCCAGGGCGTCCAGGCGTTCCTCGTGCTCGCCGAGCGTCTTGTCGGTCTGGTCGGCGCGTTGCAGCAGCAGCGCCAGGTCGCCGCGCGTGGTGGCGAATCCGACGTCGACGCTGCGGCGCAGCCGCTCCAGTTCGACGGCGACAGTGCCGTCGCTCATGGGCGTCTCCTTTCCGGGTTCGGGCCTCAGACGCGGGGTACGCCGAGCCGGTCCCAGCTCGCGCGCCCCGGAACCCCGTCCGCCGCGGCCCCCACGTATCCGAGCCTGCGCTGCCAGGCGGCGTACGACAGGACGTCGGCCTCGCCCCACACGGGCCCGGGTCCGACGCGGTAGCGCCCGCAGCCCTCCGCGACGAGCCGCCGGCCGACCGCGGTGACGAGGTCGCTGCGGCGGCCCGGGACGAAGAAGCCGGCACCCGGGAACGGCGCGTACGACGGGGCAGCGGGCGGCACGGGCCGCACCCCGAGCCGCGCCTCGATCCGCATCCGCATCCCTGGCATCGAGAACGACGGGTCGATCTTCCGCCGCGTCCATTCCTTGTGCCCGATGACGCTCGCCGCCGACCAGCCGTGGGCGCGGCACAGGGCGGCCGAAAGCCGTTCCACGGCGGCGAGCTGGGCCGCCGGGTAGGGGTCGTGGCCGTTGCCGAGGTTCTCGATCTCGAAGCCGTAGAAGTGGGTGTTGCCGTCGACGGCGTCCGGTCCAGGCGGGCCGGGGAATGGGCGCTCGGCCCGTACGGCATCGAACACGGCGGACGAACCGGCGCCCGCGTGGTTGGTGCGGCCGTAGCCGACCAGGTGCACGGTGCCGTCCTTGGCGACGAGGCCGATGCACAGCGGGCCCGGCAGGGCGGCGGTGCCGTCGCGGCACAGGGTGAGGCTGTCGCGGCCCGCGGTGTGGTGCAGCATCACGCCGTTGACCGGGCCCCAGGGGCCCTTGTGATTGCGGTTGTGGGTCTGCCAGTTCAGCTTGTCGGTGTGTTCCGCGAGGCGTACGCCCTCGCCGCGCATGGCGCGGGCGAAGGCGTACGCGGTCAGGGGTGTCGCCACAATGTGCTCCAAGTGCCTTGGCTCGAAGGCGTTCAGGGGCTCTTACGGGATGGGGTCCACACGGATGAAGCGCGTGTCGAAGAACGACGTGTTCGTGCTGGCGCTGGACCGGTAGGCCGGTGTCGCGGTGTGGGTCGTGCCGATGGCGAGGCCTGTGACCTGGAACTGGGCCGACACCGACGTCCTGTTGGGGATCGATACGGCGGCGGCGCGGTTGTCGTCGGCGGCGAGCACAATCGCGTTGGAGGCGTTGCGGATGTTCGCCGACATGAAGGACGTCGCGGTGGTGGAGGTACGGATGTAGCTGCCCACGGTGATGATGACCTGGCCGGACGCGGGCACCGTGAACGTCGCCGCCATGGGGTCGCCGAGGGCGTTCGCGAGGGTTTCCACGTACGTGGTGGAGGCGGTGTCCCCGTCGTCGAGGTTGATCCGGAAGACCGGCACCGGAGCCACCGGGACCCAGGCGGTGCCGGTGTAGTACATCATCCGGCCCGGGGTGCCGATCCAGGCCACCATGCCCGCGACGGGAGCGGCCAACTTGGCGTCGCGCGTAGCCGTGTCGGGGAAGCGCAGCACGGTACGCCCGTCTGCGGCGTCCGCCAGGGCCTTCAGATGGGCCGGCAGATCGGCGGGGTCGGAGGCCTGCGGGTAGGGGAGGCTGCTGATCGGCGTGTACTGGGTGGTCATGCGGACTCCTCCTGGGGTGCGGGTTCGATGGGGTCGACCGTGACGGTCAACAGGCCGTCGGCGGCTGGCTGTTGGGGTTCCTCCGGTGCGGGCACGTAGGGGTCCGTCGCGCGGGCGAGGGCGTCGGCCAGCTCGCGCATCAGGTCGTCGGGCGGCGGCTGGGGAGTGGGATCCGGCGAGGGTTCGGACATGGCGGGGCTCCGTTTCGTACGACGTGGCTTCGTACGGCGTGACGTGGGGCGGGCGAGGACGGGCGCGGGGTCAGTCCGTCAGGTCCGCCCACGTCGGGTTCGCCGCTAGCAGGGCGGCGAGGGTCGGGTAGGCGGTGGCGACGGACGCGTAGGCCGGCGCGGTGTTCGGCGCGGGCGGCAGCGCGGGCGCATCGGGAGTCAGTCCCGCGTCCGCCGGTACGCCGTTGGCCCTCACCCCGCGCAGGCTCAGCGTCTGCTGGACGCCGCCGCCCGCCGCCGACGAGGTGGTGATGCCGACGACCCAGGCGAGCGTGTCGAGGGCCGCGCCCGTCGTGTCCACCACGCGGACGACGTCGCCGAGCTGGATGCGCGGATCGTGCAGAACCTGGACGTCCTCGAGCACGGGCACCGGGTACTGGCCGGCCCTGCGCATGGCCTCTGCCAACTGCTGCGCACTGACCAGGTCCTGGACCCAGTCGGACTGCTCGCCGTAGAACTCCTGGCGTCCGTACCAGCGCTCGCTGTCGCCGCCGGGGACGTAGGCGACCGCCTGCCGCTCCACCGGATCACGGTCCGGGCGCATCGGCACGATGCGGATGGACGGTGAACCGTCCTTGGCCACGGTGTAGAGCCGCGTCGAGGTGCGGTTGGTCAGGCGCAGCACGATCGTGCCGTCCTCGCGTCGTACGAGCGCGTCCACCGCGCCCTTGACCGCGGTCGTGCCCACCGCGTTCTGGGTGGCGACCCGGAAGGTGGATCCCAGGGTGATCACCGAGTCGTCGTCGGTGTCCGGCGGGCCCACGTCCAGCTCGTCCTCGCCGAAGGCGTACGAGATGGTGAGGGAACCGCCTCCAGGGATCTCCCGCACCACGGTGTCGGACACGGCCTCCCCACCGACGGTGCGCACCGTGCCCCAGTCCTTGGCGGGCTGGGTGCAGAAGTTGCGGCAGGCGTCGATCTCCTCGGTGACGGTGAGCGCGGCGATGTCGCGTACGGAGGTCAGGGTCAGGTCGGGGACGGTCGGCTCCGTGGCGAACCGGGTGAAGTTGCGCCACCGGAAACGGCCGCGCTCGTCGATCTCCGCGGTGGACATGCTCGCCTTGGCGATCTGCCCGATCGCGTCCCACTGCGAACCGGTCACTCTGGGCACGGTGCGCAGTGGCAGGATCACCTCGTCCAGTTCGGCGGTCTTGCTCCAGGTGCCCGACTGGCTGAACTCGGCGACGCTCGGTGGACCGGTCAGACCGCTGGTGACCTGGACGCTCTCGGTCGCCATGGAGGTGACGAGGCGGACCTTGCGCAGCTCGGCGACGGGCTGGGGCCCGGTGGCTGCCGTGAAGGCGGCGGCGCCGCCAACCCAGGTGGTCCCGTCCGGCGCGGTGAGCAGCGGGATTACCGAAGGCAGGGCCTGGTTGTTCGTCGACGCGTACACATCGACGTACGCGCCGATGTGCCAGACGCCGCGCTGCGACTGCATCGCGGCGGCGTTGTAGCCCCACTGCAGTGCGCTGCCCGGCACCGCGGGATCGGAGCTGAGCGAGGTGGCAAGGACGGTGCCTTTGGTGAAGTCGACGGCGAGGGAGATGGTGCCGACGGCCGTCCCGGTGCGGTTCAGCTCCAGGTCGAGGCGGACGGTGGAGCCGATGCCGACGGCGTTGTTCACCCACGCCTCGGCGAGCAGCTTGCTGCCGGGCACGGTGACCCGGCTGCGCGGGAACCACGAGGCGGTGATGCCGCTCTCGCCCGCGGGCAGACCGCGCGGCACGAGGGCCATCTCGTGCGGGGCGCCGGTGCGCGACCACGTGTAGTGGCGCGCGTCGGGCAGGTCCTCGGGCATGCCGTACGGGGTGGTGAACCCGCCGTGCAGAGTGGCGTGCACGAGGGTCAGAGGCTGTCCTGCGACGAACTGGGGCGCGCGCGCCGGCGGACTGGTCAGCAGCCCGGCCTGCCGCAGCAGCTCGTCGACGCACCAGGTGGCGCTGGAGACCGGGCGCCCCCAGTACAACCCCGTGTAAGGGCGCGGGAGTTCGGCCGGTGCCCGCAGCCGCTCGGCACCGTCGAGCGCGGTGAGCTGCACGCTGTCGGAGCCGGATGCGGCACTGCGGTTGCGCAGGGTGCCGCGGAAGGCGGGCAGGGTGGCACCGGCCCCCACACCCGTCGCGTGGGTGACACTCTGCCCGGGGCGGGCGAGGTCACCGGTGGCGTGGCCGGCCCACGCGGAATAGAGCTTGGGTGCCGACTCACCCGTCCTGCCGCCCAGTTGGAGCTGCAACTGGGCCGCCGAACTCCCGGAGAACGCGCGCATCGCGGCGGGCAGATCGGTCGCGTACGACCGCTCGACCTGCCACGACTGCACCTGCGCCGACACGTCCGTGCCGCCGAGCCGGGTGGTGTGCGTGGTGGTGCGCTCCCCGGCGGCGAGTGCCGCCTTGGTGGCGTCGTCAGCCTGCTGCACCGGACACCTCCACCAGGTCGACGCTGATGCTGCGGTAGGGCAGCGGGCGCCCGGGACTGTCGCTGTACGACGTGATGGCGAGCGGCGGCAGGCCGTCGCCGGGGGTCGTGTGTGCGGCCCCGTCGTCGTACGCGAAGCAGGCACCGGCCAGGGAGTAGGTGCCCGCCGTGCCCGGGGTCGCGCACGGGGTGGCGTACACGGCTCCGGCGGGCACGGTCGTGGCGATGTACGGGCCGCCGGCCGTGGGCCCGGACAGATAACTCCCGTCGGCCTTCTTGAAGTCGATGTTGACGCCGACGGTGCCGAGGGCGGCGAAGGCGGTAGGGGCGCGGAAGGAGACACGGGTGCCGGGCGCGACGGGGAAGTTGCCCCACGGCACACTCCGCCAGGCCACCCTGCTGGTCGCGTCGGCAGCCGTGAACGTGAACGTCCCTGGCACCGCGGCGACTTCGGCGACGGTTCCGGTCGTCGACGCCTTGAACCACTGCTGGAGCCCGGCCGCCCCGGTGTCGCCGCGGCCCGCGGCCTGCGCGGCGCCGAGGACGTTGCCCGCGGCCGGGTCGATGACCAGGACCGGTCCGGGCCCGCCGTTGACGCGCCGGGCGAGTCCGTCCAGGACCCGCGCGTCGACGGGCGGGAGCCGGTCCCAGCTCAGCTTCATCCGGCGGGAGGGAGCCGGGGTACGGGTGACGGTGATGCGGCCGCCGAGCGACTTGAACTCGCTGACACCGAGCTCGACGCTGCGGTCGAAGGACGTGGCGGCCTGGTCGATCTCGTAGAGGGCCCCTGGGGGGCCTATCCACAGGTTGCTGGGCATGGCGTGTGCCTCCGGGTTCTCGTACGGGTTCTGGAGGAGGGGTGACTACCGCCGGGCGAGCTGGCGCTGCCCCAGGAACACGGCGCGGGCGATGGTCTGCGAGTCGACCTGTACGTGCACGGGCCGCTCGGCGAGCGCCTCGACGGCGGCGGCGAGCCGGTGCAGGGCGGCGCCGCCCCCCGGGTGGTGGCCGAGCATGCGGCTCAGCTTGGACAGCGGGATGACGGCTTCGGCCTCGCCGCCCTCACCGATGACGGCGAGGCGGCCGCCGGAGCGGGCGGTGACGACACCTCCCTGGGCAAGGGTCGGAATATTGGGAATCTTCGGAATATTGATCCGGAATTCCTTGCCGCCGACGATCGGCACCCAGCCGGGAATCTTGACGTGAATCCGGTTCAGGCCGCCGATCATGGCGTTGATGCCGCCGATGTAGGCGCGGGGCAGGGCGGTAAAGCCGTTGACGATGCCCTTCATCACGGACTTGATGGGTCCGGCATGGGACTTGATGGCCCCGGAGATGGCATTCCAGGCCCACTTCACGCCCTGGGCCAGTTTCTTCGACACCTTGTCCATGTTGATGAACTGCCCGATGATCGGCGCGAGCAGCGTCATGACCAGCCCGAAGGCGTTGGCCTTCATGGCGGTGTTGAGGCCCTTCTGGGCCAGGGTCGCGCCCTTGAGCCCCTTCCCAAGACCACCCATGGACTTACCGCTGCCGCCGGCGGACTTGCCGGCCTTGCCGACGGACTTCTCCACGGCGTCGGACTGGCGCTTTACGTCGCGGAGGGCGGTGTTGACGTGGCCGGAGGAGGACTTGAGCTTGTCCAGGGAGGACTTGAACTTGTCGGTGGAGGTCTTGGACTTGCCGAGGGAGCCGTCGGCGGCCCCGATCGAACTTTTGAACTTCCCAATAGATCCCTGGAACTTGTCTACGCCACCGGAGGCACGGTTTACGGATTTGCCTGCCTTATCGGCCGCGGATGAGAACCTGGAAAGGGATGCTTGGGCGGACTGAAGCTTCTGAACGAGAGACACGGTTACTCCTCACGCAGGTTCAGATACGTGATTCGAGTCGAGTGATGCGTTCTTCCAAGGCGGTGAAGCTTTTGCTGGCACGGTCGGCGTTACTGGCCGCGAGCTTCGAGTGACGGTCGGCACTGTTCAAAAGGTTCCGCGCCACCTGGGCGTCACGCTTGGCCTGACCGGCCTTTTCTTGCGCTATTCCGGCATTGGTTTGAGCGCGGCTGACCTGATGGGTGATCTGCCTTTCGAACTCCTGGACCCGCCTTTTTTCTGCGGCGCGGGCTTCGGCTGCCTTCTTTTCGTCCAGCTTCCTCTCGGCTTCCTTCTCCGCTTTATCTCTGGTGTCCCGGCGTCCATGGATCGCACCGTTGAGGGAGAAGTTGGGGCCGACTTGCTTGCCGGCGAAGGTGAAGCCCCTCTCGTCCCACTTGAGGAGCGAGTGGTCCACCTTGAGGAGCTGCGAACTGATCGTGGCGGCTTGGATGTCCGTCTTGGCCAGGGTGGCCTGAACATCCTTGATCCACTGCGCCTTGATGTGGCTGAGAGTGAAGTCAACCGTTTCCTGGACAACTCGGCGTATTTCTGCGGACGTCATGGACGTCTCCTGGGGTGGGAATGGGAACGAAAAACCCGGCCATAAGCAGGCCGGGTGAAGGGTGGTTGAGGGCGGTCTGGACTGAGTCAGCCCAGAGTGAGGCTGATGAGGATGGCTGCCGCGACCAGGTCAAGCGCGAGGCCGACAGGGCCTAGGAGCAGAGCGATGAACAGGATGGTTTTGCTGTCCTGCCCCATGCACTCCGCCGCATCTGAATGTGAGGGGAAGAGCGGGTCGTACAGAACGCTGATTTCCATGCCAGGCACGACTGCTGTGCGCGAGATGGGGGACGATTTGCCGTGGTGCTCGACGCCGTCCACCTCATATGTGAAATACAGAGAGACGGAGCTGTCGCGTATCTGCAGATGTGTGCAGACTGCGGTGCTTTGGGCGCCGCGACGTTTCAGTCGTCGACCCGCTCGCCACGCACGGAAGAAATGTACTGCCGCAGCACTAAAAGAAGCGCCGAGGCCGCCTAAAAGTACCAGTGCAACGAGTGTCTTTCCCATGGTTCCCCTTCTCCCCTTCTGTCCGGAGCGGTAGATTATCGCTCCTCAGTGCTCAGGAGAAGAATTTCGTAGCCTCCGCCGTATTGATGAGGGGGAGCGGCTCCTGAGGCTCCTGCGGCTCCGGGGAAGCGCCCGTTCCCGGCCGGGGAAACGGTTCGGGGTACTCGGGTGGCTCGTCGTCCTCGTCCCGGTTGACCAGGCTGAACATCCAGTTGGCCTCGCGGAGTTGATCCACGGCGTGGGCGATCAGGTGGTCGGTGACGGACCATTCTGCCGCCTCGCCGTGCAGTTCCCGCGCGAGCGCACTGTCGCGCGGCATGTGCTCGACAAGCACCGCGAGCCGGCGAGAGGTGAGCCGGCCGCGGTGCCAGTCGAGGAGGTCGATGCCGTAGTGGCGGAGCAGGTCCGCCTCGATGGCCTCGGCGTGCTCGTCGATGAGCCCGTCGAGGCTCAGTCTTCCCCCAGGCCCAGCCCCGTCTCCTTGCCGTAGGCCTCCAGGATCGCGGCGATGTCCTGCATGGTGATGTCGTGCCGTTCGAACCGGCTGAACTGCTGCTCGCCGAGGAGGAGTTGGAGGAGGCCGTCGACGTCGTTGTCGTCGAGGTCCCGCAGCTTGCGGGCGGTGCCGCGGCCGAGCTCGGTCGGCAGCTCGAAGGTGTCGTCGTCGAGCGTGAAGGTCCATGCGCGGCCGAGCGCTTCGAGGCGCTGGGCGCGGGCGGCGTTGACGTTGAAGCCGGGCATGCGGGGACTCCTTCGCGTAGGTCCAGGGATGGGGATGGGGATGGGGATGGGGACGGCCCGGCGCGAGCAGTCGCGCCGGGCCGAGTTCACCAGCTGCGTTCACAGGCCGCGGGGCCAGGCGCTGCTACACGTACGAGTCGTCCTTCATCAGCCACGTCGCCAGCGGCTGCGACGTGTCGTCCTGCGCGAACGCGGTGAAGGTGATGCCGAGCTTCATTGCGCCGGTGCGGGTCATCGAGATCTCCTCGGTGTCGGTGACCTGACCGCGCGGGACGATGAGGCGGTACACGACGGGCACACCGTTCTTGGTGTCGGAGAACTCGAAGCCGAGCATGCGCTCGTCGGCCGACGGGTTGGTGGTGAGGTCGTACTTGAAGGTGCCGGCCTCGGCCCCGGTTGCCGTCACCGCCGCCGTGGCGCCGCCGCCCATGAAGAACGGCAGCGTGGACTTGTTGAACTGCATCAGCTGGAACTTGATCGTGAGCTCGCGGTCGGAGTAGATGTAGCGCAGGGCGCTCACCGACTGCCATCCGTCGACCTGGTCGATCTTGTCCTTCTTGGCGAGCTTGACGCCGTCGGTGGAGGTGTAGCCGAGCTCGGTCCAGCCGGTCCAGGACACCTTGGTGTCGATGGGGGCGGCGACCGCCGGGGTGGCGCCGTACTGGGCGACAAGCACCTTACCGGTGCCGGCGACGCGGATCTGGGCGCTGGTGTTGGGGTTGGGCATGGTGACTCCTTCGGGAGAGGGACGAGCGAAATGGGTGTGCGCGTCACGCCGGGCGGATCGAGATGCGCAGCGTGGTGAGGTAGCGGCTGCCGGCCGGCCGGTTGTAGTCGGGCAGCCAGCGCGGGCCGTCGGCCTCGTCGACGTCGGTGACGAAGGCGGTGCCGTACGTGGTGCCGACCAGCTCATAGACACAGGCGCGGGCCGCGAGCGCGATGCCGTGGGCTACGGTCTTGTCGGCCGCGTACGCCTCCAGGTCGACGAGCGGCTTGTCCAGGTTCAGGTCGTCGATCCAGGTGCCGCCCGCCCGGGAGACGAGCAGCACCTTCTGGGTGCCGTCGAATCCTGCGGGCGGGCGGTTGTCGACCGTGGTGCCGGTCAGCTCGGTGCGGTTCTTGAGGAAGTCGACGACGAGACGCTCGACGTCGGGGAAGTTCAAAGTCGACACATGGACGCTCCCTTCTCTTCGGGGTCTCCTCGGAGGAGGCGGGATCAACGGGCGGGCGCCGCTGATGTGGAGGCGTGGGCCCGGGGCGCGACGGCGACGAGGGTTCCCGGGCAACACGAAGCGGCAGGTCCGTCGCCCCGGACCTGTACGGTCCGTGGGCGCAGCTCTGCCGCTGCTTCAACTGTGACCCAGGAGGCGGGATCCTGCAACTGAGCGTGTGAGTAGGGGTAGTTGGGGGTCGGCAGAATCCAAGAAGGCCGTGCCCCGCGTGATGCGCGAGGCACGGCCATGTGCAGCGAACAATGGGGGATCAGGACGATCCCAGGTGCACTTTCCGCTCGGCGGCGAACACATCCTCGAGCCGGTAAAGCAGCGCACGCCCCTGGCGTCCGGCCGCTGCCAGATGCCCGCGCTGAACCCACTTGCGGATGGTGGCGGGGGCGACGCCCGCTTCGAGCGCGGCGAGGTCGCCGGTGATCAGAGGGCCCTTCGGGAGCGTATTCATGGCGTCGCGTCCCCCTCCTCCAGCACATGACGGCATACGGGATTCACGCACCGCACTTCCGCCCGCTCGGGAAATGCCCGGAGCGATACGGAGTCGCAGGCCGGGCAGCGGCCCGCGAGCCGCACCATCTGCTCCGGGTCGCCGAGGACGCGCGCGCAGCGGCGGGCCATGCGGCGGGTCTCGTCCTCCACGTGTGTGGCGAGGACGGCGTCGGCGCCGATGCGGCCCAGCAGCCCGGCGATGCGGCCCAGCCGGACCGGGACGGGCGCCGCGGGCACGGGGCGCAGGCCGAGCCGTTCCCGTACGGCCTCTTCGAGTTCGGTGACGCCGTCGGTGATGTCGCGTACGGCGTCGGAGACGTACAGCCGTACGGGCGCGGTGCCTCGCCCTCCACCGGAGGCGCCGGAGCCGGGACGCTCACGGAGAGGTCCGCTCGTCGATGGCGCCAACGCCATGACGAGTTCGGGGAATTGACGGGCGAGGGTGGATATCCAGAGGTGACTGCGCGACTGCCGGGCGGGGCCGGTCGTGTCGCTCGTGCCGGCCCTCATGCCGCGTCCATGACGGCGACTTCGCGCCCGTTGCGCCACAGGCGGCCGCCGCAGACGCCGTCGAACCAGGTGTGCGCCGGGTCGACTACGGCCTCGCACTCCTCCCGGATCGGACAGTGATTGCAGGCTCGCAACACTGGTGCGGCCTCGGACATAGTCCGCGTGAATACCCACTGGTCGGGTAAGGGGGCACAGGCGGCGGCCCTGCGCCAGTCGAGTTCATCGTCGGAGAGTAAGAAACCCATGGTCAAAGCGGAAGGAGAAGAAGTCGTCTGACGGGACACGTGCAGCGCCTCCCCAGCATATGGGAACGTGTGTTCGAAAAATGCGAACGCGCGCTCAGCGTCGCATGGTGCGAGCGCGCACGCAAGTGACTGAAGATGTCTGGAGTTGATCCGATGTACCTGGAGGTGCTGCCGTTGTGAGCGTGAACCAGTCGTGTGTGAAGGGGAGTTGGAGGCGCGCAGCGGTCAAATCTCAACCATTACGCGCGCGAGCGCACATCTTTGGTGCGAGCGCGATCGGTACTCTGTCCCCGCGATGAGGGGAGACCGATCGGATGGCCAGCAGCTCAGGGGCGAGAGCCCACAACGACCACAGTTTCAGGGATGACGGTGCGCGCGGTCGGCCGAAGGGCGCCGACGGGCTTGACGAGTTCGCGGCATGGGTCGAGGACCTGCTGCGGAAGCGCGGCTACGACATCGACACTCCACGCGGGGGAGGAAGATCCAGGCTGGCGGACGACGCGGGCGTGCACCGGGCCGCCGTCAGCCGCCTGCTGCAGCGCCAGAGCATGCCGGACCTGGAGACGATGCGGCGCCTGGCCGTCGTCCTTGGTACCCCGCTGCGTGACATGTTGATCCGCTCCGGCCGGCTTTCGGAGGAAGACCTGCCGGTTGACGCGCCGCACCAGGGGCATAGGCCAGCGGGCGAGCAGGTGATGAGTCCGGAGGAGGCGGCACGGAGAATGGGGGTGCCGCCCGAACTGCGCGAGACCTTTGTGAGGGTTGCCAGACAGTTCCTGCCGGCGGCCGGCGACTGAGAGCAAGCATGGCCCCGGGGGCGGGGCGGCGTTGGAGGAGCGTGCAGATGGGGCTGGAAGGGGGCGACGCGGGGACGTCGGCGCGTACGCACAGCGACCCTGCCGACGCGGACAGTGCTGACCAACAGGGCGATATGGCAACGCTGTTGGGCGGACTACTGATCGAGCTCGGTCACAAGGTGCAGGAGGCGGGCATCGACGGCGTACGCATACTCACTGCGGCGGAGGTCGATCGCGAGCGGCTCGAGTGGTTCCGGGAGGGGTGGCAGAAGCATGCGCGGGCCGTCAGCGAAGGAGCGGAGCCGTCTGCTGCTTTCCCGGCAGGCCTGGAGCCGACGGGAGACGTGAGCGCCGGTCGGCTGCTCCGTTTTCCCGAGCGGGCTGATGAACGCCAGGCCTTACCGGATCTGGGCGAGGAACATTCTCTGCCGCTCGTCCGGGCGCATGAGGCGACCGTTCAGGAGCTGATGCCGCATCGACCGAGGGCGCCGAGGAAGCCGAGCCCGCCGGAGGAACAGGTACGACCTCAATCTCGCCCGGCGCCGGAGTAGTTGAGGGGATCATGAATGCATGGGCTTGACTTTCCTATGTCACCGGCCGATTCCGCCCCCGTCTTGACCCGGTTGAGAGCGGGAGCGGCCTGTGTGGCCGACCCCTTCACGCCCTCCACGGCACGGGAGGTGTTCTGGGAGGCCTGCTGGATCCTGCTCAGCCCCGAGCGGGTCTGGCTGATGGCGTCACGAAACTGGCGAATACTTGCCGTGGCCTTGTTGAATGAACTCTGAACGGTCATGAAGACCTCACGCTGCGGTCGGTGGCTCCTGCCATCATGGCCAAATGGACACTCTTGGCTGGGTCGTCATCTGTCTGGTCTTATTTCCGCTGCCGTTTCTTGCATGGTTCGGTGTGGTCCCGCTGCTGGTCGACCGCCATCTGAGGCGTGTTGGTGTCGAGGTGACGGGTCGGTGCCGGAGTATTTCCGAATCCGAAAGCCGATATTCCACGAGCTTTGAATTCCGTACGGAGTCCGGAGACCGGGTCATCTACATCTCCCCGCTGAGCGGCACCCGATGGGGGACGCCCGGCGAAGAGGCGCTGATGGTCTATGACCCCAGCAATCCCTGGCGGCGGGCCCGCAGCCGTCGAGAGCTCGAGGCGCGGTCGGAGGCGTGGTCCGCACTGTGGTGGCTTCTTGCCGGCGAGGTGATCAACCTGGCCCTCCTCCTGGCCTATCTGCTCTATACCGGAGTGGTGCCGTGCCACTTTTCGCTGTGCGAGGGAATCGGCGGCGAGGCAGGCTGAATCGGGTGAGCCTGCTTTCGAAACACGCCCTGGCACGTACGAAGGGGCCGGAAGGTGTGAACCTCCCGGCCCCTTCGCGCATGCCGTGCCGTTACGCCGTGGGCGCCAGTGCGGCCCAGTCCGTGGCAGGGACGGACTCCGTGCCGTCGGCGTGGACGGCCGTCACGCGATAGAAGTACGTGCTGCCCGCCGGAACGGCCGCGTCCGTGAAGGCCGTGGTGCCGGCCGGCAGCGGCGCGTCGGTGAGCTCGACGTACGTACCGGACGCCCGGTCCCAGCGGTGGACCCGGAAGCCGGTGATGTCATCGCACCCGGTGGCGCACGTCCAGGACAGCGCCACGCCGGGGCCCGGAGCCGCCGCCGCGGCGGTCAGCTCGAGCGGTGAGCTGTCCGGGGTCTCGACGGTGGGAGCCAGGTCGGGCTCGGTCGCCGTCACATAGCCGCCCGGGACGGTCTGGTAGGGGAGTTTGTTGTCCCACTCATCGACCGCCACGACGAAGAACGCCCAGGTGTCGCCGTCCGGCAGGCCCTGGTACAGGAACTCCGAGGTGTCCGGACCCAGGTACTCGATGGTTCGGACCATGATCACGGTGTCTTCGCCGTCCTGGATCAGCTCACCGCGGTAGAGCTCGTAGCGCTTGAGGTCGGGCTCGGGGCTGTCGTTCCAGTCCACCTTGATGCCGTACCCGGTGGCGGTCGCGGTGAGGCCGGTGACGGCGGCGGGCGGGGTCGAGTCGCCGGGCACGGTGAAGGCGACCTCGTTGGAGGGCGCCGACTGCACGCCGTCCATGTTCACCTGCGTGACGACGTAGTGGTAGGTGACGCCGCGCTGGAGGCCGCTGCTGTCCGTGCAGGCGGTCGCCGAATAGTTCGTGCTGCACGAGCTGATGGGCGTGCCGGAGGTGGACACCGGCGAGGTGGTGGAGCGGTACACCCGGACGCCCGTGCCGCTGCCGCTCGGCCGGGTCCAGGCCAGCTTCACGCCGTAGTCGCCCACGGGCGTGGCCGTGAGCCCGGTGGGCGCGCCCGGCAACCGGTGGTCGCCGCGCGTGATCCCGACGGACGAGGAGGTGGACACGTTGCCGTACCCGTCGAGCGCCCTCACGAAGTAGGTGTATCGGGTGTTGTCCTTCGCCGTGGTGTCGCTGAACGACGCCGTGGTGGGGGTGCCGAGGGTGACCCAGCTGAGGATGTCCCCCTCCTGCCGCGTGACGGCGTACCGGGTGGCCCCGGCGGACGGCGTCCAGGTGAGCGCGACGCCCTTGACGGTGTCGGCCGCCTTCAGACCGGCCGGCGCGGCGGGATCGGGCAGATCGGTGGTGACGACGTACTTGGCACCGCCCAGGGCCGACTCGTTGCCCGCCTTGTCGACGGCCGCCACGGCGTAGGAGTAGGACTGCCCGTCCGCCAGCGGGACGTCCGTGAAGGAGGTGCCGGTCACCAGGGCGCTTCCGCTGACTGTCTGCCAGGTGCACTGCGTCGAACAGCGCTTGACCCGGTACCCGGCGATGTCCATTTCCTTGTTGCGGGACCAGGTGACGGTGGGTCGGTAGGTCGTGGTCGAGTACGCCGTCTTCCCCCCGGTGGGGGCGAGGGGCCTGACCTTGTCGACGCCGGCGGTGGTGCGGGGGGCGTACGCGAACTTGACGTTGGCGGAGCCGGTGAAGGCGACGAAGTCGACGCGGATGGTGTGGCGGCCCTTGGGGACGGTGAGGTTGAGCGTCTTGGTCTGGGTGGTGGAGACGTTCTTCCACACGTCGATCTTGCGGACGCCGTCCAGGTACACACGGATGCCGTCACGGACGGCGGCGGTGAAGGTGAAGGGGCCGCCGGAGCCGAAGTCGCGGGTGGTCTGCCAGCGGACGGTGAAGTTGTCCTTGGGCAGGGTGACGCCCGCTGGGTCACCCGTGCCGTAGTTCTCGTTGATCGAGGTGTCGCACGTCGTCCGTTTGGGCGTGCCGTAGAAGCTGGTGTTGGGGTAGTACGTGGCCTTCCACACGCCGTCCGCGCAGGTGGTGGCGGCATGCGCGGTGGACGGCAGGGCAAGCCCGGCGACGGCCGCGCCCACGGCGGCGGCCGTCGCGCAGGCAGCGCGGAAACGCTGAGGCATGGGTATTCGGGATCGCTCTCGGTCCGGTGGGGCGTGGGGGAGCACCAGGGATGTGGGGGGAGCGCCGGGCGTGATGATCGCACGCTTGAGCGTTTGCTGTCAGCCCTGTTCCGCCGGTGACCCGCCCCGGGTCACCGGCGGAACACCACAGCTCAGGAGGCCCGGCGTGTCTTTCAGGCGTCCTGGTCGGGCGTCTCGGAAGACGTCATGTCGAGATCCTGGGTTCCGCCGTCCGGGGTGTCCAGTATCCCGGACTGGGCTATCAGGTAGCCGAGTTGGGCGCGGCTGTTACTGCCGAGGGTGGAGGAGAGCTTGGCGACATGCGCACGGCAGGTACGGACATTCATGCCGAGACGGCGGGCTATGGCCTCGTCGACGTATCCCTCGACCAACAGCGTGGCGATGGCGCGCTGGACGCCGGTGATGCCGTCGCGTGCCGGGTCGTACGGGGCCGCTTCGTTCAACGGAACCGCCCGGCGCCAGAATTGCTCGAACACCTTCGTCAGGTACGCGACCAGCCCGGGGTGCCGCAGTTCGAGGGCGATAGGGGGGGTGTCCAGGACCGGGATGAAGGCGACGGTGTCGTCGCAGATGATGAGACGCTCGATGAGCTCTTCGAGCGTACGGATCTCCATTTTGGCGCCGGCCATCAGTTCCACGTAGGCGAAAGTGCTTTGGCTGTGCCTGACTGTGTGCTGGTAGAGGGTGCGGACGCTGATGCCGGAATCTATCAGCGGCTTGCTGCGGGTCAGGGCTTCGCTGAGGACTTCCTCGCTGCGTCCGCCTCCGGGCTGGATGGTCAGTACCTCGGTCCGGCTCTCGGCGATGGCCAGGTCGAGCGCCGCGTTGATCCGGTCGATGCCTTCCAGCACTGTGATCGCATGCGTGGGTGCCGGACTCTGGGCACTGATGGCCATGAAGGGTTCAAAGGCGTCCGTCAGTTCCACGGACGTCCGTCTGCGGTCCTGGATCTCACGTTCCAGCGGGTGGAGCCGCTGCGCCAGGGCGGCGGAGGGCGGAACCGGGCGGAGCCACGAGGCGTCGTCCGGGTCGGTAAGCAGGAGCCCGAACTCGATGAGGCAGGGTGCGGGTCCCATCTCGGCGCGAGCGATGCGTCCGACGCTCAGTGCGCTGGCGTACAGCCGTGCCCCCTCCGTGCACAGGTCCGTGACCGCGTGAGTATGTGTCGGTGTAGTGCTGTTTGTAGGCAAATCTCCACCCCCCAGGGTCCTGAACATGCAGGAACATGATGCATCGCTCCTGTGGCATTGACGTGCCTGAATGAGCCATCGTCTTGTTGGGCGGGGGAGAGGAATCCATCAAGTGAGGACGAAGCCGACTATGTACAAGCGAATGCTTCGCTCAGTGCTTGTCACTGTGTTTGGCGCTGCTGCGCTGCTGCTCGTGGCGAATGTCTCTCCCCCGGACGTCGGTTGGGGCAGTGTGCAGGCGGGCGCTGTCACCGACCTCCGTCAAGCCGATGTCGGTTGGGGCATTGTGCAGGCGGGCGCTGTCACCGACCTCCGTCAAGCCGATGTCGGTTGGGGCATTGTGCAGGCGGGCGCTGTCACCGACCTCCGTCAAGCCGATGG
>NZ_JBFBCG010000024.1:87970-99469 GCF_040683105.1 Streptomyces sp. NPDC051020
TCGGCTGGGGCATTGTCCAGACAGGTGCCGTCACCGACCTCAACCCGGCCGATGTCGGCTGGGGCAGCTCTCCGCTGAAGCTGGCGGAGGCGTGACCATCCCGCCGGACGACCGGGTCTTCCGGCGGGAGATGGCTACGGCCTATCGCTCAGGGTGGCACTTCATCGATCTGCTCACGGCACTCCCCCGCCATGGCGATTCGTTGATGGTCACCCTGCTCGGAGAGCCTGTCGTTGTCGTCCTCGAGGACGACGACGAGGTCCGCGCCTACCGGTGCCTGCGGCGCCCCCGCGGAGCGCCGCAGCCCGTCCGGTGTGCGATCCGGTACGGAATGATCTTCGTCAATCTTGATCAGCGTGACCACCAGCTGATCGAACCAGAAACCATTTCCGCCACCCCCCGCAGTGCCTGAGCGATCCCCCGTCGTTCCATGTCGCTCGGACACTCCCCCACACAGCGGCGCCATCGTGACCTGAATACGGTGGCGCCGCTGTGCTGCCCGGGGGCGGATGGTGGGGTACTGCCGGGCCTGTCGGTCTCCCCCGCGACAGGGGGTGGGCTCGCGACGCCTCGCGACTGCGCTTGCGGCGTTGCCGTCGGTCACCGACTCCCCATGGCCTCAAGGGCATGGGAGGGGCCCCCTGCGTGTCGACTCCCTCCTCCGCCTTGCCGTCGACGCCGCATGGCGCCGCTCGCTGATCCATTTCCTGTCGCGGGGGAGGCCGTCAGGCCGTGCGGACCGGTGCGCCCCGGCCCAGCGCCCGTTCGAGGGCGATCTCGATGACGACCCGGTTCGGGTTGGGTACCGGCGTGCGCCCGTAGCGTTCCGCGTAGCGGAGTACCGCGTCGTCGACCACATCCTGCTCCGTACGGACCGTCGCGCGGCCCTCCAGTGTCGCCCAGCGCCCTCGGTCCACCTGGCAGACCGCCACCCGTGCCCCGTCCGGACCGGCGGCCAGGACGTTGGCGACCTTTCTGCTGCTCTTGTTGGTGATGATGCGGGCGAGTCCGGCCTCGGGGTCGTACGTCACGCCGACCGGCACCACGTGGGGGCTGCCGTCGGAGCGGTGCGTGGTCAGCGTGCACACGTGGTGCTCGCGCCAGAAGGCGAGGTACTCGGGGCTGGGATTGCGTACGTCTACGGCCATGGGGAAAGGGTAGGCATCCGCGTCCCGTGCCCCGATGCGGTGCGGTGGCGGAGCGGCGGTCCGGCCGGTTCACTCGGTCGGGGGCCCCGTTCCGCTCCGGTTTCCGGGCGTGGGTCGTGTGGCGTGGGAGCGATCGCGTCTTGAGTGGAATAGACTCAACTTTGTGGACGTTGATCTGGTCATAGTTGTGACAGACCAGTCACCGCAAGGAGGAGAGAGCGCACGTGGACGCCGAGCTGACCAACAGGAGCCGGGACGCCATCAACGCGGCCACCAGCAGGGCCGTGAAGGACGGACACCCCGATCTGACCCCTGGGCATCTGCTGCTCGCCCTGCTCCAGGGCGAGGACAACGAGAACATCATCGACCTGCTGGCCGCCGTCGAGGCCGATCAGGCTGCCGTGCGCAGCGAGACCGAGCGGCTGCTCGCGTCGCTGCCCAGCGTCACCGGGTCGACCGTTGCCCCGCCGCAGCCCAACCGTGAGCTGCTCGCCGTCATCTCCGACGCCGCGCAGCGCGCGAAGGAGCTGGGCGACGACTACCTCTCCACCGAGCATCTGATGATCGGCATCGCGGCCGAGGGCGGCCGTGCCGGTGAGATCCTCACCAGGCAGGGCGCCGACGCGAAGAAGCTGCTGGACGCATTCGAGAAGAGCAGGGGAGGGCGCCGGGTGACCACACCCGACCCGGAGGGCCAGTACAAGGCCCTGGAGAAGTTCGGCACCGACTTCACGGCCGCCGCGCGCGAGGGCAAGCTCGACCCCGTCATCGGGCGTGACCAGGAGATCCGGCGCGTCGTGCAGGTCCTGTCGCGGCGTACGAAGAACAACCCCGTGCTCATCGGCGAGCCCGGCGTCGGCAAGACCGCCGTCGTCGAGGGGCTTGCCCAGCGCATCGTCAAGGGCGATGTGCCGGAGAGCCTGCGGAACAAGCGGCTCGTCTCGCTGGACCTGGGAGCCATGGTCGCGGGCGCCAAGTACCGCGGGGAGTTCGAGGAGCGCCTGAAGACCGTCCTCTCCGAGATCAAGGAGAGCGACGGACAGATCATCACGTTCATCGACGAGCTCCACACCGTCGTGGGCGCGGGCGCCGGCGGGGACTCCGCCATGGACGCGGGCAACATGCTCAAGCCGATGCTGGCCCGCGGCGAGCTGCGGATGGTGGGTGCGACGACGCTCGACGAGTACCGCGAGCGGATCGAGAAGGACCCCGCCCTGGAGCGCCGCTTCCAGCAGGTCCTGGTCGACGAGCCGACCGTGGAGGACACCATCGCGATCCTCCGCGGCCTCAAGGGCCGTTACGAGGCGCACCACAAGGTGCAGATCGCGGACTCCGCGCTGGTCGCCGCCGCGACCCTGTCCGACCGCTACATCACCTCCCGCTTCCTCCCTGACAAGGCGATCGACCTGGTCGACGAGGCGGCGTCCCGGCTGCGCATGGAGATCGACTCCTCGCCCGTCGAGATCGACGAACTGCAGCGCGCCGTCGACCGCCTCCGGATGGAGGAGCTGGCGCTGAAGAACGAGACCGATGCCGGTTCCGTCCAGCGTCTGGAGAAGCTCCGTCGCGACCTCGCCGACAAGGACGAGGAGCTGCGTGGTCTCACCGCCCGCTGGGAGAAGGAGAAGCAGGGCCTCAACCGTGTCGGTGAGCTGAAGGAGCGCCTCGACGATCTGCGCGGACAGGCCGAGCGTGCCCAGCGCGACGGCGACTTCGACACCGCCTCCAAGCTGCTGTACGGGGAGATCCCGAGCCTTGAGCGGGAGCTCGCCGAGGCCGACGAGGCCGAGCAGGAGGCCGCCAAGGACACGATGGTCAAGGACGAGGTCGGCCCGGACGACATCGCCGATGTCGTGGGCGCCTGGACCGGCATCCCGGCCGGACGCCTGCTGGAGGGCGAGACCCAGAAGCTCCTGCGCATGGAGGAGGAGCTGGGCCGGCGGCTGATCGGCCAGACCGAGGCCGTGCGGGCGGTGTCGGACGCGGTACGCCGCACCAGGGCCGGTATCGCCGACCCGGACCGGCCCACCGGATCGTTCCTCTTCCTCGGCCCGACGGGTGTCGGCAAGACCGAACTGGCGAAGGCCCTCGCGGACTTCCTCTTCGACGACGAGCGGGCCATGGTCCGCATCGACATGAGCGAGTACAGCGAGAAGCACAGCGTCGCCCGGCTCGTCGGCGCGCCGCCCGGCTATGTCGGTTACGAGGAGGGCGGCCAGCTCACGGAGGCGGTCCGCCGCCGTCCGTACAGCGTCGTCCTGCTGGACGAGGTGGAGAAGGCCCACCCCGAGGTCTTCGACATCCTGCTCCAGGTCCTCGACGACGGCCGGCTCACCGACGGCCAGGGGCGGACGGTGGACTTCCGCAACACCATCCTGATCCTGACGTCGAACCTGGGCAGCCAGTTCCTGGTCGACCCGCTGACCAAGCCGGAGGAGAAGAAGGAGCGGGTCCTGGAGGTCGTGCGCGCGTCCTTCAAGCCGGAGTTCCTCAACCGGCTCGACGACCTGGTGGTCTTCTCCGCCCTCTCCGGCGACGAGCTCGCGCACATCGCCGGGCTCCAGATCGACCGGCTCGCGAAGCGGCTGGCCGACCGGCGTCTCACCCTCGACGTCACCCCGGCCGCCCTGGCCTGGCTGGCGAAGGAGGGCAACGACCCGGCGTACGGGGCACGGCCGCTGCGCCGCCTGATCCAGACGGCGATCGGCGACCGGCTCGCGAAGGAGATCCTCGCGGGCGAGGTTACGGACGGGGACACCGTGCGGGTGGACACGTTCGGGGACGGCGAGGAGAGCGGTCTGATCGTGGGGGCCGTCCGGTAACGGACCGGGTGGTTCTCAGACGTCGAAAGGCTCGAAGTGTACGAGGGCGGTGCCGCCGCCCTCGTGCACGACCGACACATCGGCCGCGACCGCCTGGCTCGGCCGCTGGTCGCCGAACTCGATGTGCGCGCAGGTGTCGACCTTGTCGGCGCAGAACTCCGGGTCGAGCTCGGTGCCGGGGAACTCCGATTCCAGCCAGTCGTCCAGCTCCTTACGGGTGATCCGGAAGCGGACGTCGTACTCGGTGTCCAGCCAGGCGCGCCTCTTGCACTGCCGGTCGCGCGCTCCGGCCGGCAGCGGGACCCCGGTGAATTCCATCGCCTCGTCGCAGGGGACCTTCGATACGGTCCCGAAAGGATCGTCGCTCGTCAGGAAGCCGATGACGGACCACCCGATCCAGGCGACGACGAGCGCGGGCAGTGCCAGGAGCACCCAGGGGGAGCGGAAACGGGCGGCCCAATTGCGTGTTCCGTCCATGACATCCCCTCGCGCGGACCCTCCCGGGTCCCCTCCCCGGCAGGCGGGATCATGTCAGCCGAGAGCTGATCGGACCAGTCGGGGGTTGCCATTCCCCGGCCGCGATGGGAGAGGATGGCGCCAACCGTACGAAGGGAAATTCACGGTGAGCATCGACCCGTCCTCGATTCCGAATTTCGGGGGCCAGCCCGAACCGCAGGCGGCAGGACCGGAGGGCCCCGTCGTCCCTGACCAGGACCTCGTCAAGCAGCTTCTCGACCAGATGGAGCTGAAGTACGTCGTCGACGACGAGGGGGACCTCGCGGCGCCGTGGGAGGACTTCCGCACGTACTTCATGTTCCGTGGCGAGGCCGAGCAGCAGGTCTTCTCGGTGCGTACGTTCTACGACCGCCCGCACCCCGCCGACCAGCGCCCGGTCCTCCTCGACGCGATCGACGACTGGAACCGCCGCACCCTGTGGCCCAAGGTCTACACCCACACCCACGAGGCCGAGGAGGGCGCCGAGGACACCGAGACCTCGGTCCGTCTGATCGGTGAGGCGCAGATGCTCATCGGTACGGGCGTCAGCCTGGAGCACTTCGTCTCGTCGACGGTCAGCTGGGTGCGGGCCTCGATCGAGTTCGACAAGTGGCTGCGGGAGCGTCTGGGTCTGGAGCCGGCCGACAAGGAGTCGGGCGACGGCTCGGACGCGCCGAGCGCCTGAGCGCACAGCCGTTCACAGCGCCGACGGGACGGCGTCAGCAGATACGTCCCGTCGGCGAACGACAGCCCGGCCGGGGCGACGGTCACCACGACCGCCGTCCTCGGCCGGGTTTTTGTCAGGGCGTGCGCCGGCGGCAGCGGGAGGCGCGGCGCGGACCCGAAGAGGCCGGAGCCGGACAGGCGGCGCCGGACGGGCCGTGGCTCAGAGCCCCTTGAGTCGCGCGACGGCCTCGCGCAGCACGTCCTCCCGCTTGCAGAAGGCGAACCGGACCTTGCTGCGGCCCGCCTCCTGACGGTCGTAGAACACCGCGTTGGGGATGGCGACGACCCCGCACCGCTCGGGCAGCGCGCGGCAGAACGCGAATCCGTCGGTCTCGCCGCCGAGCGGACGGATGTCGGTGGTGACGAAGTACGTCCCGGCGGGCCGGTAGACCTCGAACCCGGCCTCGGCCAGCCCGGCGCTCAGCAGATCCCGCTTGGCCCGCAGATCCGCGCGCAGCCCGTCGAAGTAGCTGTCGGGCAGGCGCAGCGCCTCGGCGACCGCGTACTGGAACGGGCCCGCGGAGACGTAGGTCAGGAACTGCTTCGCCGAGCGGACCGTTGTCACCAGCTCCGGGGCAGCGGTCACCCAGCCGACCTTCCACCCGGTGAAGGAGAAGGTCTTGCCCGCGGAGCCGATGGTCACGGTTCGCTCGCGCATGCCGGGGAAGCCCGCGATCGGCAGGTGGGTGCCCTCGAAGATCAGATGCTCGTACACCTCGTCGGTGACGACGAGGAGGTCCCGCTCGCAGGCGAGTGCGGCGATCGCTGCCAGCTCCTCGCGGGTCAGGACGGTGCCGGTCGGATTGTGCGGGGTGTTGAGGAGGATCAGCCGGGTGCGGGAGGTGACGGCGGCGCGCAGCTCGTCGAGGTCGAGCCGGTACGTACCGCTGTCCGCGTCCGGGTGCAGGGTGACCGGGACGCGGGTGCCGCCCGCCATGGCGATGCACGCGGCGTAGGAGTCGTAGTACGGCTCCAGGGCGATGACCTCGTCGCCGGGTTCCACCAGGGCGAGCAGGGCGGCGGCGATGGCCTCGGTGGCGCCCGCTGTGACGAGGACCTCGGAGTCGGGGTCGTACGCGAGTCCGTACCTGCGCTGCTGGTGGTCGGCGATCGCGGTGCGCAGTTCCGGGATCCCGGGGCCCGGCGGGTACTGGTTGCCGTGCCCGGCGCGCAGCGCGCGGACCGCGGCCTCCTGGATCTCTTCGGGGCCGTCGGTGTCGGGGAAGCCCTGGCCGAGGTTGATGGAACCGGTCCGTACGGCCAGCGCCGACATCTCCGCGAAGATCGTCGTGCCGAACTCGGCGAGGCGGCGGTTGAGCAGCGGTCGTCCCTGTGTCATGCCCGCCATCCTGAGCCGAAGCTCTGGAGTTGCTCAAGTCCGCTTTGGCTCCACGGGGCCGAGGGCATCCCCCATTCACGCGAGAAGCGGTGTGAAGCGGGGGGCCTCGCTTCGGGGGACGGAAGGGACGTGAGGTCGATGAGGATTTCTTCTGATGTGCTGATCGGGGTCGTGGCGGTCGGGTTTGTGGTGGTGCTGCTGCTGGCGGTGGCGGCCAACCGGAGGTCGGGCCGGGTGCGCAGGGGGCGGCGCCGCGCGGGCGGTGGCTCGGGCAGTGGTGCGGCCGCCGGTGGCGGCTGGTGGGCGGGCGGCGAGGGCGGTGGTTCGTCCTGCGGAAGCGGCGGCCACTCCGGCGGCCACTCCGGCGGCCACTCCGGCGGGCACTCCGGCGGGCACTCGTGCGGCGGGGGCTCCTCGTGCGGCGGCGGTTCTTCGTGCGGCGGCGGGGGCGGATGCGGCGGAGGCAGCTGACACGGGGCAGCAGGTCCGCGTGGTGAAGGTGCCCGACGGGTGAGGACCGGCCGTCTAACTCCCGCCGGGCACCTTTTTGTTGGGCCGGCAGCGCGTTTGCGGTGAACAGTTGAACCGTGGGGCCCCCGAGGGGATGGAAACCACGTCAAGTTGGGCAAAAACGCTGTGGGCGCGGCGTACTTCATGATTCCCTCGGTGGAGAGAACATTCAGCCCTCGGACCCCAGTTGGACCTGATCGGGCGTTCCCCACCCCCACGTGCGTCGTTACGGGGGCGTCCCCTGTCCATGTGTCCATGCGTGTTTTGCGGAGCCGACCCATGCTCACGACCCTCCAGACGGCCTATTCCGACACCCGTGCTGCCGACCTGGCCTGGGCGCTGGGGCGTGAACCGCTCCCAGCCCTGGCCGTGCTCGACCTCGAGCTCGGCGGGGCCCAACTGCAGCTGCGTCTGCTCGGCGCCTCCCACCAGGTGCTTCTCGAAGAGGACGGCGGTACCTGTTCCGAAACGGTCGCCTGTATCCCCGGCAGCTCCACGCCGCTGCCGCTCGGCGTCGCCAAACGACTCGGTGACTGGGAGTACGAATTCGCGGCGCGCGTCGAGACGCTCTCCGCGGGCTCCTTCGCCGGGCGTGCGCAGGAGCTCCTCGCGCTGGTGACCGACCATCCGCACGGCCTCGCAGGTACGTTTCCCGGCAGCCCGCACGCCTTCACCGCCATGCTCGCGCAGCGGTCGGAGGGCCAGGTCCGGTGGCGCACCTGGCACGCGTACCCGCAGGAGGGGCAGTTGGTGGTGACCCGCACCCGCGTGGGAGTGCGGATGCCGGTGACGGCGCCCTGAATCGCCTCAACTCGGTTGCGTGCACGGCACTTGCACCCTTGTGGGTGACAGGCGGCGACGTCATCGTCACGTAGCGTTCGCATCATGATCGACCAGCAGGTGCAGGTGTCGTTGCGAGGGGGTGCGCCGCGTCTTCCCGTGCGACCGCGGACCGGCCGGTTCCTCGTGCTGGCCACAGTTTTCGTCTGCGCCGCCTGCGGGCTGGTCTACGAACTCGAACTGGTAGCCCTCGCCGCCTACTTGACCGGCGATTCCGTCACCCAGACATCCGTCGTGCTCTCCGTGATGGTCTTCGCGATGGGGGTCGGCTCGCTGCTCGCGAAACGTTTACGCAGCCATGCCGCCGTGGGTTTCGGGCTGATCGAGGCCGGTCTCGCACTGATCGGCGGCTGCTCGGCGCTCGTGCTCTACGCGTCGTTCGCGTGGGTGGGGGAGTCACGTTTCGCGCTGGTCGGGTTCTCGCTCGCCATAGGGATCCTGATCGGTGCGGAGATCCCGCTGCTGATGACGCTGATCCAGCGCGTCGACCGGCAGGACGCGGGCGGGGCGGTCGCGGATCTGTTCGCCGCCGACTACGTGGGTGCGCTGGTCGGCGGGCTGGCGTTCCCCTTCTTCCTGCTGCCGGACCTCGGCCAGCTCACCGGGGCGCTGCTCACCGGCACGGTCAACGCGGCGGCGGGCGGGACGCTGGTGCTGTGGGTGTTCCGGCGGGACCTGACCCGGCAGTCCCGGTGGCTGCTGATCGTCGCCAACGTGACGGTGATCGCCCTGCTGGCCGCCGCCACGGTGCTCGTGGACGACTTCGAGCGGGTGGCCCGGCGCGCGGTGTACGGGGACCAGGTGCGGGTCGCCGTGCAGACCGACGTGCAGGAGGTCGTCCTCACCGGGTCCGGTCGCGGCTCTCTGGATCTTTTCCTGGACGGGCGGCTGCGGGTCAGCGCCCGTGACGAGTACCGGTACCACGAGGCGCTGGTTCATCCGGCGATGAACGGGCGCCATGCCCGGGTGCTGATCCTGGGTGGCGGCGACGGCCTGGCCGCCCGCGAGGCGCTGCGCTACCCGGACGTACGGAGCGTCACGGTCGTCGAGCTCGATCGCGGCGTCACCCGACTGGCCCGTACCGACCCCGCGCTCTCCGCGCTGAACGCGCACGCGTACCACGACCCGCGGCTGACCGCCGTCACCGCGGACGCGTTCACCTGGCTGCGGGAGGCGTCGCACGGCCGCTACGACGTGGTGATCTCCGACCTGCCGGACCCCGGGATCACGGCGAGCACGAAGCTGTACTCGGCGGAGTTCTACGGCCTGGTCACCGAAGTCCTCGCGCCGGGCGGACGGCTGGTGGTACACGCGGGCCCGCCCGTCGTCCGGCCCCGGACGTTCTGGACGGTCGAGGCGTCCATGAGAGCGGCCGGCCTGCGGACCCGCCCGTACCGCGTCAGCGGGCGTCTCTCCGGCTTCGCTGCGGGCCCGGACCGCACGACGGGCGCTGTGCAGGGCCGCCCCGACTGGGGCTTCGTCCTCGCCCGCCCGGGCGTGAGACCTCCGGCCCTTCACCTGCCGCCACGTCCGCCGAAACTCCGGTTCCTCACAGCAGGGGGACTGGCGCGGGCGGCCCGGTACGCGGAGGGCCGACGGCTGCGGGGTCAGGCGCCGTCGACGCTCGTGCATCCGCGGTACTGGGAGGAGCCGTGAGGGTGCGCGGGGGCACGTCCGGTCCGAGGGATCGGAGGTGTGTCGCCCCGGCGGGGATCCCGGCTCTTCCGGGTGCGGAAGCGCTGACGGGGCGGCCGTGGCTGAGTAGGCTCGGTTTTCATGGAGCATGAGGTGTTCGTTCCGGTTCCGGTCCCGTCCCTGCTGCGCACGCTGCGCGACTCCGGCCGTGTCGCACGCTGCGTGCCGGGCCTCCAGCAGGACGCCGACGTGTCCGCGGGCCCGCTGGCCGGCCGGCTCAAGGTCCGGATCGGCGGCCACACGATCACGTACCGCGGCACGCTGACCCCGACCGCGCTGCCGGACGGGGCAGGGGTTTCCGTCACCGGTGAGGGCGTGGAGGCGCGGGGCACCGGCTCGGCGAAGCTCGGCCTGACGATCCGCCTGACGGAGACGGACGGCGGTACGACGATCGGGTTCACGGGCACGGCGGGCGGCGAGGGCCGCATCGTGGAGCTGGAACCGGACGCGGCGCTGGCGGCGGCGTACCGGCTGCTGGACCGCTTCACGCAGCAGCTGGTGACCGAGACACTGGCGACCCACGACGCGGGCGCCGAGCCCGAGGGGGCGGCGCCCGACGGAGTGCCCGCCGCCTCCGCACCGTCCGACGAGGGACCGTCCGGCGAATCGCCGTCCGAGGAGGCACCCTCCGCCGAGGCGCCGTCCGACGGCACACCCCCTGCCGAGGCGCCCTCCGACCGGACGCCCCCCGGCACCGGCTCGGTCTTCGAGGCGCCGGTGCCGCCGCCCTCGCTCGACGCCTCCGCGGACATGGGGTTCCCCGTCCCCGAGGGCCCGCCCGCCGAGGCCGCGCACGCACGCCGGACCATGATCGGGCGCAGCGCCGAGGAGGTCGACCACGCGCCGCCGCGCGGCCGGTACGCCCCCGTGCCGTCGCCCGAGTCGACCACTGCGGGCGCCACCCTGCGCTGGGTGGCCCCGGCGGCCGCACTCGCGCTCGCCTCCGCGGTCGTCGTCGGCCGGGCGCTGCGGCGGCGGCGGAGGTAGCGGCGCCAGTAATGTCGTCGTGTGAGCAGGAGCGAGAAGAACGTCAGGCTGTCCGTCGGCGACACCGAGTTGACCGTGGACCCCGCCAACGGCTGCCGCATCAGCAGCCTCCGGATCGGGGGCACCGAGCTGCTGCGGCAGGGGGAGCGGTACGGCTGTTTCCCCATGGTGCCGTGGTGCGGGCGGACCGAGAACGGCCGGTTCCACAACGGCGATGTGCCCCATCAGCTGCCGCTGAACTCCCCGCCGCACGCCATTCACGGCACTGGCCGTGACATCGCGTGGCTCACGGCGAAGGAGGGTGGGGCCGAGGCTGCGTTCTACTACGACCTGGCCGAGCCGTGGCCGTATCCGGGCCGGGTCACCCAGACCTTCGAACTGGCCGAGGACTCGCTCACGCTCGCGTTCGGCATCGAGACGTACGGGGACTCGTTCCCCGCACAGGCCGGCTGGCACCCCTGGTTCCTGCGCAACCTCGGAACCGGCGGTGACGACGTGCAGATCGGGTTCGACGCCGCCTGGCAGGAGGAGCGGGGCGAGAACCATCTGCCGACCGGCCGCCGGATCCCGCCGCTGCCCGGCCCGTGGGACGACTGCTTCGGGATGCCCGACGGGGTCGACGTGACGCTCACCTGGCCGCAGCAACTGGAACTGAAGGTGAAGAGCCGGACCGAGTGGGTCGTCGTCTACGACGAGCAGGACGAGGCGGTCTGCGTGGAACCGCAGTCGGGTCCGCCGAACGGACTGAACACCACGCCGCGCTATGTCACCCCGATCGACCCGCTGGAGATCGCGACGACCTGGAGCTGGCGCAGGCTCTGACGCGGGTGGCCTTAGCTTGACTTTAAACCCCACCAAGATCATTTCTTGGTGGGGTTTGTCGTTCGCCTGACAGCTGAGCGGCCTCTGCTTGATCATGTGTTTCCGCCAAGAGACA
>NZ_JBFBCG010000025.1:0-99150 GCF_040683105.1 Streptomyces sp. NPDC051020
GGGGGCCCCTCCCATGCCTTTCGGGCTATGGGGGAGTCGTCGACCGACGACAACGCCGCCAGGCGCCGCCCATCGGCACGCGACGCCGCCCCACCCATGTGCGCGGCCTCTAAAAGGAAACGGCCATGACCGCCAGTCTGCCCGGCGGTCATGGCCGTTCGCCACAACGAACCGCGAAGCCGCGCTCGTCCGCCGGCTGTTGACGGTGTACCAGACGGAGCGGGAGTCGCAACCGGCGGACGAACAACGCCTGACGGCCTCCGGCTCGAGCCGGAGGCCGTCAGGAAGCGTGGGGGATCAGACGTTGAAGCCGAGCGCGCGCAGCTGCTCGCGTCCGTCGTCCGTGATCTTGTCCGGGCCCCAGGGCGGCATCCAGACCCAGTTGATCCGGAGCTCGTTGACGAGGCCGTCGGTCGCGGACTTCGCCTGGTCCTCGATGACATCGGTCAGCGGGCAGGCCGCGGACGTCAGGGTCATGTCGAGGGTGGCGATGTTCGCGTCGTCGATGTGAATGCCGTAGATCAGGCCCAGGTTGACGACATCGATGCCCAACTCGGGGTCGACGACGTCGTACAGCGCCTCGCGGACCTCCTCCTCGGAGGCCGGCTTGGTGGTCAGTACTTCTGGCGTACCGTGATCGCTCATGCCTTGTTCCCTTCGGACAGCGCCTTCGCCGTCGCGTCCTTCCACGCCATCCAGCTCAGCAGCGCGCACTTGACCCGGGCCGGGTACTTCGAGACACCGGCGAACGCGACCGCGTCCTCCAGCACCTCCTCCATCGCGTCGTCCGGCTCGAGCTGGCCCTTCGACTGCATCAGCTCCAGGAAGGTCTCCTGGATCTTCTGCGCCTCGCCCAGCTCCTTGCCGACCAGCAGCTCGTTCATCACGGAGGCGCTGGCCTGACTGATGGAACAGCCCTGGCCCTCGTACGACACATCGGCGATGGTCTCGCCGTGGTACTTCACCCGGAGCGTGATCTCGTCTCCGCACGTCGGGTTGACGTGGTGCACCTCGGCGTCGCCGTCCCGCAGACCGCGCCCGTGGGGGTGCTTGTAGTGGTCCAGGATCACTTCCTGGTACATCGAATCAAGCTTCACCAGTCAACCCTCAGCCGAAGAAGTTCCGGACGTGCTCCAGACCGTCCACCAGGGCGTCGACCTCGGCGGGCGTGGAGTACAGATAGAACGACGCTCGCGTCGTCGCAGGAATTCCGTACCGCAGGCAGACCGGCCGTGCGCAGTGGTGTCCGACGCGGACCGCGATGCCCTGCTCGTCGAGGACCTGGCCCACGTCGTGCGGGTGGATGTCGCCGAGCGTGAACGAGATCGTGGCGCCGCGGTCCTCCGCTGTGGACGGACCGATGATTTTCAGGTCCGGAACCTCCAGGAGGCGCTTCACCGCGTACTCGGTGATCGCGTGCTCGTGCCGGAAGATCTTGTCCATGCCGATCGCCGAGAGGTAGTCCACAGCCGCGCCGAGGCCGACGGCCTGCGCGATCGGGGGCGTACCCGCCTCGAACTTGTGCGGCGCCGGGGCGTATGTCGACGAGTGCATCGACACGGTCTCGATCATCTCGCCGCCACCGAGGAACGGCGGCAGGTCCTCCAGGAGCTCCTGCCGTCCCCAGAGCACGCCGATGCCGGTCGGGCCGACCATCTTGTGCCCGGTGAAGGCCACGAAGTCGGCCTGCAGCGCCTGCACGTCGAGCACCATGTGCGGGGCCGCCTGCGACGCGTCGATGCAGACCAGCGCGCCGACCTGCTGGGCACGGCGGACGATCTTCTCGACCGGGTTGATCGTGCCCATGATGTTGGAGACCAGCGTGAAGGTGACGATCTTCGTCTTCTCCGTGATGATCTCGTCTATGTTGGACAGGTCGAGGCGGCCGTCGTCGGTGATACCGAACCACTTCAGCTTCGCACCGGTGCGCTGCGCGAGCAGCTGCCACGGCACGATGTTGGAGTGGTGCTCCATCTCCGTGGTGACGATCTCGGTCTCGTGGTCCACCCGGTAGGGCTCGTCGGCCCAGCCGAGCATGTTGGCCACGAGGTTGAGCGACTCCGAGGCGTTCTTGGTGAAGATCACCTCGTTGCGGCTCGGCGCGTTGATGAAGGCGGCGACCTTGTCGCGGGCGCCTTCGTACAGCGCCGTGGCCTCCTCCGCGATCGTGTACACGCCGCGGTGGACATTGGCGTTGTGCCGCTCGTAGTACTCGCTGAGCGCGTCGAGGACCTGGCGCGGCTTCTGCGAAGTCGCCGCGCTGTCCAGGTAAACGATCTTCTTCCCGTCGTGGACCGTACGATCCAGCAGGGGGAAGTCCTTGCGGATCGCCTCGGTGTCGAGGAGGCCCGGCAGCTGTGTCACGCGGAAGCGCCACCCTTCACATATGCCTCGTAGCCCTCGTTCTCCAGCTTGTCGGCGAGCTCGGCGCCGCCGGACTCGGCAATACGGCCGTTGGCGAAGACGTGCACGAAGTCGGGCTTGATGTAACGGAGGATCCGCGTGTAGTGCGTGATCAGCAGCGTGCCGACCTCGCCGGTCTCGCGCACCCGGTTGACGCCCTCGGAGACGACGCGCAGGGCGTCGACGTCGAGGCCGGAGTCGGTCTCGTCGAGGATCGCGACCTTCGGCTTGAGAAGCTCCAGCTGAAGGATCTCGTGGCGCTTCTTCTCACCACCGGAGAAGCCCTCGTTGACGTTGCGCTCGGCGAACGCGGGGTCCATCTGGAGGTCGGCCATCGTCTCCTTGACCTCCTTCACCCACGTACGCAGCTTGGGCGCCTCGCCGCGGACGGCGGTGGCGGAGGTACGCAGGAAGTTGGAGACCGAGACACCGGGGACCTCGACCGGGTACTGCATGGCCAGGAACAGGCCGGCGCGGGCGCGCTCGTCGACGGTCATCGCGAGGACGTCCTCGCCGTCCAGGGTCACCGTGCCGCTGGTGATCGTGTACTTGGGGTGACCTGCGAGGGAGTACGCGAGGGTCGACTTGCCGGACCCGTTGGGGCCCATGATGGCGTGCGTCTCGCCCTGCTTCACGATCAGGTCGACGCCCTTGAGGATCTCCTTCGTGGCGTTGTCGGCCTCGACGGAGACGTGCAGGTCGCGGATTTCAAGCGTTGCCATGGGTGACTCAGGACTCCTGGGTGACGGAGACGAGCACATCGTCCCCTTCGATCTTGACGGGGTATACGGGGACGGGGCGCGTCGCGGGAAGGCCGGACGGCTTGCCGGTACGCAGGTCGAAACTGGAGCCGTGCAGCCAGCACTCGATCATGCAGTCCTCGACCTCTCCCTCGGACAGTGAGACGTTCGCGTGCGAGCAGATGTCGTTGATCGCGAACACCTCCCCCTCGGTACGGACGAGAGAGACCGGCGTTCCGTCGAGTTCCACCCGCTTCGGGGTGTCCTCTTCCAGCTCGCTCAGCGCACAGACTCTGACGAAGGCCATCAGACGGAAGCCTTCAGCTCGGCCTCGATCTTGTCGAGCAGACGGGCCTCGACGTCCGGCAGACCGATCTGCTGGACCAGCTCGGCGAAGAAGCCGCGCACGACGAGCCGGCGGGCCTCCTCGGCCGGGATGCCGCGGGACATCAGGTAGAAGAGCTGCTCGTCGTCGAAGCGGCCGGTCGCGGAGGCGTGACCGGCGCCGACGATCTCGCCGGTCTCGATCTCCAGGTTCGGCACCGAGTCGACCCGCGCTCCGTCCGTGAGGACGAGGTTGCGGTTCATCTCGTAGGTGTCGGTGCCCTCGGCCTTGGCCTGGATGAGCACGTCACCGATCCACACCGCGTGCGCGCCGTCGCCCTGGAGCGCGCCCTTGTAGACGGCGTTGGACTTGCAGTGCGGGGTGTTGTGGTCGACGAAGAGACGGTGCTCCTGGTGCTGGGTCCTGTCGGTGAAGTACAGACCGAAGAGCTCCGCCTCACCGCCGGTGCCCGCGTAGGAGACCCGCGGGTGGAGGCGGACCAGGTCGCCACCGAAGGTGACGACGATCGACTTGAAGGTGGCGTCCCGGCCGATCAGCGCGTTGTGCTGAGCGGCGTGGACGGCGGTGTCGTCCCAGTCCTGGACGGAGACGACGGTCAGCTTCGCACCGTCACCGAGGACGTAGTCGATGTTGCCCCCGAGGATCGCGTCACCGGTGTGGTCGATGACGACCACCGCCTCGGCGAAGGCTCCCAGCTCGATGACCTGGTGGGCGTAGGCCACGCCGCCCTCGCCGTGCACCGCGATCCGGATCGGCTCGGCGAGCACGGCCTCCTTGGCGACCGTGATGACCGAGGCCTTCTCGAAGGACGAGTACGCCTGGGCGGCGACGCGGTCCACCGGGGTGCCCGCCCTGCCGAGCCGCGCATCGTCGCGGCCGACGGTCTCGACGGTGACGCCCTCGGGGACGTCGACCTCGACCTTGACGGCGCCACCGGTCGCGACGGCCGTGCCGTCGTGCAGGCCGCGCAGCCGCTCCAGCGGCGTGAACCGCCACTCCTCCTCGCGGCCGTGCGGGACCGGGAAGTTCGCGACGTCGAACGACGGGGGCGCGCTCATGCGCGTGGCGACGGTCGACTCGGCGGCCACCGCGATGGACCCGGTGGTGGTGGACCCCGCCGGAATGTTCTGAGCCTCAGCCATGGCTGTCGTAGTGCTCGCTTTCTCTGTCAAAAGTCGGGGGATTCGGTCGTCAGGCTGTGCTAGCCGACCGAACCCTCCATCTGCAGCTCGATCAGCCGGTTGAGCTCAAGCGCGTACTCCATGGGCAGCTCACGCGCGATCGGCTCGACGAAGCCGCGCACGATCATGGCCATGGCCTCGAACTCGGTCAGACCGCGGCTCATCAGGTAGAAGAGCTGGTCCTCGGAGACCTTGGAGACAGTGGCCTCGTGACCCATGGACACATCGTCCTCACGGACGTCCACGTACGGGTACGTGTCGGAGCGGGAGATCGTGTCGACCAGGAGCGCGTCGCACAGCACGTTGGACTTGGAGCCCGCGGCGCCCTCGCCGATCTCGACCAGGCCGCGGTACGAGGTACGGCCGCCGCCTCGCGCCACCGACTTGGAGACGATGTTGGAGGAGGTGTTCGGCGCCATGTGGACCATCTTGGATCCGGCGTCCTGGTGCTGGCCCTCGCCGGCGAAGGCGATGGAGAGCGTCTCGCCCTTGGCGTGCTCGCCCATCAGGTAGACGGCCGGGTACTTCATGGTGACCTTGGAGCCGATGTTGCCGTCGACCCACTCCATGGTCGCGCCCTCGTACGCCACGGCGCGCTTGGTGACCAGGTTGTAGACGTTGTTCGACCAGTTCTGGATCGTCGTGTAGCGGCAGCGGCCGCCCTTCTTCACGATGATCTCGACGACGGCGGAGTGCAGCGAGTCCGAGGAGTAGATCGGCGCGGTGCAGCCCTCGACGTAGTGGACGTAGGCGTCCTCGTCGACGATGATCAGCGTCCGCTCGAACTGGCCCATGTTCTCCGTGTTGATACGGAAGTAGGCCTGCAGCGGGATGTCGACGTGGACACCCTTCGGCACGTAGATGAACGAGCCACCGGACCACACGGCCGAGTTCAGCGAGGCGAACTTGTTGTCGCCGACCGGGATGACGGTGCCGAAGTACTCCTTGAAGAGCTCCGGGTGCTCCTTCAGCGCGGTGTCCGTGTCGAGGAAGATGACGCCCTGCTCCTCCAGGTCCTCACGGATCTGGTGGTAGACGACCTCGGACTCGTACTGCGCGGCGACACCGGCGACCAGGCGCTGCTTCTCCGCCTCCGGGATGCCGAGCTTGTCGTAGGTGTTCTTGATGTCCTCGGGCAGGTCCTCCCAGGACTCCGCCTGCTTCTCGGTGGACCGCACGAAGTACTTGATGTTGTCGAAGTCGATGCCCGACAGGTCCGAGCCCCAGTTCGGCAGCGGCTTCTTGTCGAACAGCCGCAGGCCCTTGAGGCGGAGCTTCAGCATCCACTCGGGCTCGTTCTTCTTCGCCGAGATGTCACGTACGACAGCCTCGGAGAGGCCGCGCTTGGCCGCCGCGCCTGCCGCGTCGGAGTCGGCCCAGCCGAATTCGTACGTACCCAGACCCTCGAGCTCAGGGTGGGCAGTCTCCGTGGGGAGCGTCATGCGGGGTTCCTCCCGGCCGTGCTTGCAGATGCTGATGTGGTGGTCTGTGCGGTTGGGGGTCCGCCGCGCGGTACGAACGTCGTGCACACCCCGTCGCCGTGGGCGATGGTGGCCAGACGCTGCACATGGGTCCCGAGCAGGCTGGAGAAGATTTCCGTCTCCGCCTCGCACAGCTGCGGGAACTGTTCGGCGACATGGGCGACCGGGCAGTGGTGCTGGCACAGCTGCTCGCCCTGCTGGGGGCCCGGCGCGCTGCGCGCCGTAGCAGCGTACCCGTCGGCGGACAAGGCCTTGGCCAGTGCCTCGGTGCGCTCCTCGGGGTCCGCGGCCTCGATCGCCCTGCGGTAGGCCACTGACTGGGCAGCGGTCCTGGCACGGGCGAAGACGGCGACCGCTTCATCGCCCGCGGTCTCGGCGATCCAGCGAAGAGCGTCGGCGGCAAGCTTGTCGTAGGACTGGTCGAAGGCGTCCCGGCCACAGTCGGTCAGAGCGAAC
Source organism: Streptomyces sp. NPDC051020 (assembly GCF_040683105.1). Taxonomy (NCBI): domain Bacteria; kingdom Bacillati; phylum Actinomycetota; class Actinomycetes; order Kitasatosporales; family Streptomycetaceae; genus Streptomyces; species Streptomyces sp. NPDC051020. The sequence continues at coordinate 6,608 of NZ_JBFBCG010000025.1, forward strand.
ACCTTGGCCGGGCGGCCACGGGTCCGCGCCCCGTACACCCGCTGCTCGCGGGCCTCGACGACATTGTCGGAGAGGAGGGCGTCCAGATGACGGCGGACGGCGGCCTGGGTCAGTCCGAGCCGCTTCGCCAGATCGGCGACGGTGGACGGGCCGTGGTCCAGGATGGAGCGCGCGACCCGGTTGCGCGTCGAGCGCTCGCCGGTCGCGAATTCCTCCTGCCGAGGCTCGCCCTGGTATTTCACAACGCCATTGTTGCGTAATTCCTCCGGCCCTGACAACCACGGTCCGAAACGATCAACGGTGGAGTTCGTCACTAAGGGTTACCTAATCCGGCCCCCGGGGACTCGCCCTCCGGGCCGCTGCCTAGACTTACCGGCCATGAAGAACGAGCCGGTCGTGCAGATCCGTGGCCTGGTGAAGCGGTACGGCACCAAGACCGCGGTGAACGGCCTCGACCTGGGCGTACGCACCGGTACGGTCACCGCCGTCCTCGGCCCCAACGGCGCCGGCAAGACCACCACCGTCGAGACCTGCGAGGGCTACCGCCGCCCCGACGCCGGGAGCGTACGCGTCCTCGGCCTCGACCCGGTCGCCGACGCCGCGGAGCTCCGCCCCCGGATCGGCGTGATGCTGCAGTCGGGTGGCGTCTACTCCGGAGCGCGCGCCGACGAGATGCTCCGCCACATGGCGAAACTGCACGCCCACCCGCTCGACGTCGACGCGCTGATCGAGCGCCTCGGCCTCGGCAGCTGCGGCCGGACGACCTACCGCCGGCTCTCCGGCGGCCAGCAGCAGCGCCTCGCCCTGGCGATGGCCGTCGTCGGCCGCCCCGAGCTGGTGTTCCTGGACGAGCCGACCGCGGGCCTCGACCCGCAGGCCCGACGCTCCACCTGGGATCTCGTACGGGAACTGCGCGCCGACGGCGTATCGGTCGTCCTCACCACCCACTTCATGGACGAGGCCGAGGCGCTCGCCGACGATGTCGCCATCATCGACGCGGGCCGGGTCATCGCCCAGGGCAGCCCGGAGCTGCTGTGCCGCGGCGGCGCCGAGAACACCCTGCGCTTCACCGGCCACCCCGGTCTCGACCTCGGCTCGCTGCTGAAGGCGCTGCCCGACGGCACGCAGGCGGCCGAGCCCACCACCGGCACCTACCGCATCACCGGCCAGGTCGACCCACAACTGCTGGCCACCGTCACCTCCTGGTGCGCGCAGCACGGCGTGATGCCCGAGGGCATCTCCGTCGAGCGTCACACCCTGGAGGACGTCTTCCTGGAACTGACCGGCAAGGAGCTGCGCGCATGAGCGCCGGTACGTACGCCCCGCGGCCCGGTGCCGCCCCGCTGCCCCGCATGATCGGTGCGCAGACCGCGCTGGAGACGCAGATGCTGCTGCGCAACGGCGAGCAGCTGCTCCTGACGGTGATCATTCCGACGCTGCTGCTGGTGCTGTTCAGCGCCGTCGACATCGTGGACACCGGCGCGGGCAGGTCCGTCGACTTCCTGGCGCCGGGCATTCTCGCGCTCGCGGTGATGTCCACCGCCTTCACCGGCCAGGCCATCGCGACCGGCTTCGAGCGGCGGTACGGCGTGCTCAAGCGCCTCGGTGCCTCACCGCTGCCCCGCTGGGGGCTGATGACCGCGAAAACCCTCGCGGTACTGGTCACCGAGGTGCTGCAGGTCGCGCTGCTGACGGTGATCGCGTTCGCGCTGGGCTGGTCGCCGCACGGCAACCCGCTCGCCGTCCTGCTGCTGCTCGCGCTCGGCACCGCCGCGTTCTCCGGGCTCGGCCTGCTGATGTCCGGGACGCTGAAGGCGGAGGCGACGCTCGCCGCCGCCAACCTGGTCTTTCTGCTGCTGCTGGTCGGCGGCGGAGTCATCGTGCCGCTGGACAAATTCCCGGACGCGGCGCAGTCCGTGCTGGGGCTGCTGCCGATCGCGGCCCTGTCCGACGGGCTGCGGGACGTGCTCCAGCACGGCGCCTCGATGCCGTGGGGCGATCTCGGGATCCTCGCGGTCTGGGCGGTGCTCGGGCTGGGCGCGGCGGCAAAGTTCTTCCGTTGGGAATAAGACCGACCGGCAATTGGGGGGTGGGTGAAGGAGCGGGGCTGGGGTGCGTGCATCGCAAGGCGGAGGATTGAGCCATGGCGAATGGGGCCTCCCCTGCTCGAGCGAAGCCGAGAGCTTGGGGAACATGGTGATTGACGACAACACCGCGAGGTGCGTGCCCCAGCCCCGTGACGCCGCCCCCCAATTGCCGGTCGGTCTAAGACCGACCGGTCTCACCTGGGGCGACGTGCGGCATGACGTTTCGAGGTAACTCGTCCCCCTCGTGAAAGCTTGCACAAGCCGCCGCTTACGATGGTGCGCGTGCCCAAGCTGACCCGAGCCGAAGTCGCTCAAGCCGCGCGGAACCCGCTCCTCTACATCGCCGAACGCTGGACCCCGTCCCCCCGGACGGTCCGCCGTGCGGCGATGTCGGCCGTCGTGATGGCCGTCGTCATCGTGGTCACCGGCGGTGCGGTGCGGCTGACCGGCTCCGGTCTCGGCTGCCCCACCTGGCCCAAGTGCACCGACGAGTCCCTGACGACGACGAGCGCGATGGGCATCCACGGCGCCATCGAGTTCGGCAACCGGATGCTCACCTACGTGCTGTGCGCGGCGGTCGGCTGGGCGATCATCACGGCCCGCTCCGCTCAGCCCTGGCGGCGCAGCCTGACCCGGCTCGGCTGGGCGCAGTTCTGGGTGGTCATGGGCAACGCCGTGCTCGGCGGCATCGTCGTGCTGGTCGGCCTCAACCCGTACACCGTCGCGGCGCACTTCCTGCTCTCCACCGCGCTGATCACGGTCGCCGTCGTGACCTGGCAGCGGGTCCGGGAGGGCGACGCGGAGCCGCGTCCGCTGGTCGGCAAGGCGGTCTCGCAGCTGACCTGGCTGCTGGTGACCGCGGCCGGCCTGCTGGTCGCCGTCGGCACGGTCGTGACGGGTGCCGGACGGCATGCGGGCGACTCCAGCGAGGTCCACCGCATCCCGCTCGACTGGAAGATGATCGCGCAGCTCCACGCCGACCTGGCCTGGGTCGTGGTGGCGCTGACGGTCGCGCTCTGGTTCGTACTGAAGGCCGTCGACGCGCCGGTCGGTCCGCTGCACCGCACCCGTGATCTCTTCCTGGTGCTGATGGCGCAGGGTGTGATCGGGTATGTGCAGTACTTCACCGACACGCCGGAGATCCTGGTCGGGCTGCACATGCTCGGTTCGTGCCTGGTGTGGATCGCCGTCGTGCGGGTGCTGCTCTCGCTGCGCGAGCGCCCGGTGGCGACCGCCCCGGTGCCCGCCCCAGCCGCGGAGACCCTGGAGCCCGCAGCCGCCGGCTGAGATCGCTGCCGAGCCCGGCCGTCGCGGCGGCGAATCCGACCGTCCGCCGGGGGTCGGTGGTGCGCGGCTGCAGCGGGCGCCCGCAGGCGATCGCGGTCCACACCAGATGCCGCAGCAGCACCGGGTCGTCGGGGGTCGCGCACAGCGTGCGCGGGCCGCCGGCACCGGCCCGTGCCGCTCGGCCGGCCACCGTCCGGCCGTGCCGCGCACCTCGCCGGTCCTGGCGGTGCCGGATCGGGTTCCAGGCCATGGCGTACGGCCGCGGCGGTGGTGAAGGCGACGGCGGAGGCGGCCGCGGTGTGCACGGCCGCCACGAGGCTGGCGAGGAAGCTCTCGAGGGTGCCCGAGGTGCCGGCGACCGGCTCGGTGCGGAGCACACCCGTGAGATGCGCCCGGAGATGTCCCGGGTGGCGGCTCAGCCCTTGTTGGAGGGGCCTCCGACCTGGATCCCGGCCATCCGCGTCCACTCGTACGGGCCGGTGCGGACCTTGGCGGCGAACTCTCCGTCGAAGGACTCGTGCATCGTGATCCCGGCCTTCGCGGTGGCCCTCTCGGCGACCGCGTGCGAGGGTGCGACCAGGTCGCCCCAGCTGCCGTCCTCGCCGACCAGCACGATGCGGGTGCCCATCTGCCCCATGTAGGCGAGCTGCCCCTCGGCGCCGCCGTGCGCCTTGGCGAAGGCGCCGATCTGCTTGGCGAGCCTGGCTGCCCTGCGCTCCGCGCGGACGGCCTGCTTCCTGTCGTCGACCTGCTGGGTCTCTGCCGTGTCTGCCATGCAACGGATGCTACCGATGGGTAGATCAACTGGCGACGGGCGGGGCACGTGGCATGGGCCACGTACCCCGCCCGTCGGCAGGAACGAAACGGTGTCAGCGCAGGAACGGGTCGACCGCGACGGCGACGAACAGCAGCGACACATAGGTGATCGACCAGTGGAACAGTCGCATTTCCTTGAGCTTGGCACCGGACACCCCGGCCTTCGCCCGGTTCTGCAGGCTGTGCGCCTCCCAGAGCCAGAACCCGCCGGTCAGCAGCGCCACGGCCGTGTAGAACCAGCCGGTGTAGCCGAGCGGCGTCAGCAGCAGCGACACCGCCACCATCACCCAGCTGTAGATGACGATCTGGCGGGCCACCACCCGGTTGGACGCGATGACCGGGAGCATCGGTACGCCGACACGGGCGTAGTCGTCCTTGACCTTCATCGACAGCGGCCAGTAGTGCGGCGGCGTCCAGAAGAAGATGACGGCGAAGAGGATGACCGCGGCCCAGGACATCGAGTTGGTCACGGCGGACCAGCCGATGAGGACCGGCATGCAGCCCGCGATGCCGCCCCAGACGATGTTCTGCGAGGTGCGCCGCTTCAGCAGCATCGTGTAGACGACGACGTAGAAGAGCAGCGCGCCCAGCGACAGTGCCGCCGACAGCCAGTTGACGAGCAGCCCGAACCAGACCGTCGAGATCACCGCGAGGGCAATACCGAAGGCCAGGCATTCGCGCGGGCTCACCATGCCGGTGACCAGCGGACGCTGCGACGTACGGTCCATCAACGCGTCGATGTCGCGGTCGATGTACATGTTGAGCGCATTGGCACCACCCGCGGAGAGATATCCCCCGATGGTGGTGGTGAGTACGAGCCACAGGTCGGGCACACCCTGAGCGGCCAGGAACATCACCGGAACAGTGGTGATCAGCAACAGCTCGATGATCCGCGGCTTGGTCAGCGCCACGAATGCCTTGATACGGGCCCCGAACGGGCGATGGCCCCCTGGGCTCGGAGTCAAGGCGACCCCTGCGGGTCGGGACTCGACGGCCGTCACGCACACCCCTGACAGAGAAATCCCAGCAAGCTCCGGACATGAAGGCCCAGTAAAGACTTGCGCGAACCAGACCACTGTAGACGTTGGGGACAGGCCGTTCTTCGCGGGGGTGGCGTCGTGTTGGAGTGGCGCAGAAGCACGGTGTCCGATGAGCGCATAAGAGGCCGCGCACAGAGGAAGGAGCGGGGCGAGGGGCAAGCCTGGCAAGGCGGAGGAGGGAGGCGACGCGGAGGGGGCCCCTCCCCTGCCTTTCGGGCTATGGGGGAGTCGTCGACCGACGACAACGCCGCCGGACGCCGCCCATCGGCGCGCGACACTGCACCTATGTGCGCGGCCTCCGAGTAAGGAGTGGCGCTCATCGGAGTAGCGCAGAAGTGAGCCGTTGCGCTCATACGGGAGGCGAACTCCACAGGCCGCCCGCACCCTGGAAAGTACCCGGAAAATGCGTGCTGTGTCGGGGGTAGGCTCGACGACGCCCGGTGCGGTCACCAGCCACCGGTTTACAACAGTGGAGAGGAGCCCTGACTCAGGGTGAGCACCAAGCCGACCACCACAGACCTCCAGTGGACCGAATTGGACCAGCGGGCCGTGGACACTGTCCGCGTCCTTGCCGCTGACGCCGTACAGAAGGTCGGAAACGGCCACCCGGGTACGGCGATGAGCCTGGCCCCCGCCGCGTACACGCTCTTCCAGAAGGTGATGCGGCACGACCCCGCCGACGCGAACTGGACCGGTCGCGACCGGTTCGTGCTCTCGGCGGGTCACACGAGCCTGACCCTCTACATCCAGCTCTACCTCGCCGGGTACGGCCTGGAACTCGATGACCTCAAGGCGTTCCGAACCTGGGGCTCGAAGACCCCCGGTCACCCGGAGTACGGCCACACCACCGGTGTCGAGACGACGACGGGCCCGCTGGGCCAGGGCGTCGCCAATGCCGTGGGCATGGCCATGGCCTCCCGCTACGAGCGCGGCCTGTTCGACCCGGATGCGGCCCCCGGCACCTCACCGTTCGACCACATGGTCTGGGTCATCGCCGGTGACGGCTGCCTCCAGGAAGGCATCTCCGCGGAGGCCTCCTCGCTGGCCGGGCACCAGAAGCTCGGCAACCTGGTCCTGCTGTGGGACGACAACCACATCTCCATCGAGGGCGACACGGAGACCGCGGTCTCCGAGGACACCCTGAAGCGGTACGAGGCGTACGGCTGGCACGTCCAGCGCGTCGAGCAGCTGCCGAACGGCGACCTGGACCCCGCGGGTCTCTACCAGGCGCTCCAGGCGGCCAAGGCCGAGACCGAGCGCCCGTCCTTCATCGCGGCCCGCTCGATCATCGCCTGGCCGGCCCCGCACGCCCAGAACACCGAGGCCTCGCACGGCTCGGCGCTCGGCGAGGACGAGGTCGCGGCGACCAAGAAGGCCCTGGGCTTCGACCCGGAGAAGACCTTCGAGGTTTCCGACGAGGTCATCGCGCACACCCGTGGGGCGCTGGACCGCGGCCGCGAGGCCAAGGGCGAGTGGGAGAAGACGTTCGCCGCGTGGCGCACCGCCAACCCGGAGCGCGCCGCCGAGTTCGACCGGATCTCCGCGGGCGAGCTGCCCGAGGGCTGGGAGGACAGCATTCCGGTCTTCGAGCCGGGCAAGAGCGTCGCCACCCGCGCCGCCTCCGGCAAGGTGCTCCAGGCTCTCGGCGAGATCATCCCCGAGCTGTGGGGCGGCTCCGCCGACCTCGCGGGCTCGAACAACACGACGATCGACAAGACGTCGTCGTTCCTCCCGGTGGGCAACCCGCTGCCGGGCGCGGACCCGTACGGCCGCACGATCCACTTCGGTATCCGCGAGCACGCCATGGCCGCGGCCATGAACGGCATCGCACTGCACGGCAACACCCGCATCTACGGCGGCACCTTCCTGGTGTTCTCCGACTACATGCGCAACGCCGTGCGGCTGTCCGCGCTGATGCACCTGCCGGTGACGTACGTGTGGACGCACGACTCGATCGGTCTCGGCGAGGACGGCCCGACCCACCAGCCGGTGGAGCACCTGGCCTCGCTGCGCGCCATCCCGGGCCTGAACATCGTCCGCCCGGCCGACGCCAACGAGACCTCCGTCGCCTGGCGCGAGATCCTGCGCCGCTACACCAAGGTGTTCGGCAAGGGCACCCCGCACGGCCTGGCGCTGACCCGTCAGGGCGTGCCGACGTACGAGGCGAACGAGGACGCGGCCAAGGGCGGCTACGTGCTGTTCGAGGCCGAAGGGCCCGAAGGGCAGAACACCGAGCCGCAGGTCCTCCTGATCGGCACGGGTTCCGAGGTCCACCTCGCCGTCGAGGCGCGCGAGGAACTGCAGGCGGTCGGCATCCCGACCCGGGTGGTCTCGATGCCGTCGGTCGAGTGGTTCGAGGAGCAGGACCAGGCGTACAAGGACAGTGTTCTGCCGCCGTCCGTGAAGGCCCGCGTCGCCGTCGAGGCGGGCATCGGGCTGACCTGGTACCGGTACGTCGGAGACGCCGGCCGGATCGTCTCGCTGGAGCACTTCGGTGCCTCGGCCGACGCCAAGGTCCTCTTCCGCGAGTTCGGTTTCACCGGTGCGCACGTTGCCGCCGCCGCCAGGGAATCTCTCGCCGCCGCCGCGCGCTGACGCCGTTATACGACTAGTAGGAGATGCAATTCTCATGACAGACGCACTCAAGCGCCTCTCCGACGAGGGCGTGGCGATCTGGCTCGATGACCTGTCGCGCAAGCGGATCACCTCCGGCAACCTCGCCGAGCTGATCGACCAGCAGCACGTCGTGGGCGTCACCACCAACCCGTCCATCTTCCAGAAGGCGATCTCGCACGGAGACGGTTACGAGCAGCAGCTCACCGACCTGGCGACCCGCAAGGTCACGGTCGACGAGGCCATCCGCATGATCACGACGGCGGACGTCCGCGACGCCGCCGACATCCTGCGCCCGGTCTTCGACGCCACGGGCGGCCAGGACGGCCGGGTCTCCATCGAGGTCGACCCGCGTCTGGCCCACCACACCCACGCCACGATCGCCGAGGCCAAGCAGCTGGCCTGGCTGGTCGACCGGCCGAACACGCTCATCAAGATCCCGGCGACGAAGGCCGGTCTGCCGGCGATCACCGAGGTCATCGGCAAGGGCATCAGCGTCAATGTCACGCTGATCTTCTCGCTGGAGCGCTACCGCGAGGTCATGAACGCCTACCTGGCCGGCCTGGAGAAGGCGCAGGCCGCAGGCCTGGACCTGTCCAGGATCCACTCGGTGGCGTCGTTCTTCGTGTCCCGTGTGGACTCCGAGATCGACAAGCGGCTCGACGCGATCGGCACCGACGAGGCCAAGGCGCTGAAGGGCAAGGCGGCGCTCGCCAACGCCCGGCTGGCGTACCAGGCGTACGAGGAGGTCTTCTCCTCCGACCGCTGGGCGGCTCTGGACAAGGCGCAGGCCAACAAGCAGCGTCCGCTGTGGGCCTCCACCGGTGTCAAGGACCCCGCGTACAAGGACACGCTGTACGTCGTCGACCTGGTCGCCCCCGGCACGGTGAACACCATGCCCGAGGCAACCCTGGAGGCCACGGCCGATCACGGGCAGGTCACCGGCAACACCGTCGCCGGCACCTACGAGCAGGCGCGGGCCGAGCTCGACGCCGTCGCGAAGCTCGGGATCTCCTACGACGACGTCGTGCAGCTCCTCGAGGACGAGGGCGTCGAGAAGTTCGAGGCGTCCTGGATCGATCTGCTCAACTCCACCGAGGCGGAGCTCAAGCGCCTCGCTCCTTCGGAGGGCTGACCCACATTGTCTGGTGTTCCCGGAGCCAACCCGCTCCGTGACGCCCAGGACCGCCGGCTCCCGCGCATCGCGGGGCCGTCGGGTCTGGTCATCTTTGGCGTCACGGGCGATTTGTCCCGCAAAAAGCTGATGCCCGCTGTCTATGACCTGGCCAACCGCGGCCTGCTGCCACCGGGCTTCTCGCTCGTCGGCTTCGCGCGCCGCGAGTGGCAGGACGAGGACTTCACCCAGGAGGTCCACGACGCCGTCAAGCAGCACGCCCGCACGCCGTTCCGTGAGGAGGTCTGGCAGCAGCTCATCCAGGGGATGCGCTTCGTCCAGGGCAACTTCGACGACGACGATGCCTTCGAAACCCTCAAGGCCACCATCGAGGAGCTCGACAAGGAACAGGGCACGGGCGGCAACTTCGCCTTCTACCTGTCCGTGCCGCCGAAGTTCTTCCCGAAGGTCGTCCAGCAGCTGAAGAAGCACGGACTGGCGGACCAGACGGAGGGTTCCTGGCGGCGCGCCGTCATCGAGAAGCCGTTCGGTCACGACCTCACGAGTGCGCAGGATCTCAACCAGATCGTGCACGACGTGTTCCCGCCCAACGAGGTCTTCCGGATCGACCACTACCTGGGCAAGGAGACGGTCCAGAACATCCTGGCGCTGCGGTTCGCCAACACGATGTTCGAGCCGATCTGGAACCGGAGCTACGTCGACCACGTCCAGATCACGATGGCCGAGGACATCGGCATCGGCGGCCGGGCCGGCTACTACGACGGCATCGGCGCCGCCCGTGACGTCATCCAGAACCACCTGCTGCAGCTGCTGGCACTGACCGCGATGGAGGAGCCCGGCTCCTTCCACCCGAAGGCCCTGGTCGCCGAGAAGCTCAAGGTGCTCACGGCGGTCGAACTGCCGGAGGATCTGGGCAAGCACACCGTGCGCGGCCAGTACGCCCACGCCTGGCAGGGCGGCGAAGAGGTTCTCGGCTATCTGGAGGAGGACGGCATCGACCCCAAGTCGAAGACCGACACCTTCGCCGCGATCAAGCTGACGATCAACAACCGCCGCTGGGCGGGCGTGCCGTTCTACCTCCGTACCGGAAAGCGGCTCGGCCGCCGGGTCACGGAGATCGCGGTCGTCTTCAAGCGTGCCCCGTACCTGCCGTTCGAGTCGGGGGCCACGGAGGAACTGGGCGGCAACGCGCTGGTCATCCGGGTCCAGCCGGACGAGGGCGTGACCGTGCGGTTCGGCTCCAAGGTGCCCGGCACCTCCATGGAAGTCCGGGACGTCACGATGGACTTCGCCTACGGCGAGTCCTTCACCGAGTCCAGCCCGGAGGCGTACGAGCGGCTCATCCTCGATGTGCTGCTGGGCGACGCCAACCTCTTCCCCCGCCACCAGGAGGTCGAGCTCTCCTGGAACATCCTCGACCCGATCGAGGAGTACTGGGACAAGCACGGCAAGCCCGCGCAGTACCCGGCGGGCACCTGGGGTCCGGCAGAGGCGGACGAGATGCTCGCACGAGACGGACGGAGCTGGCGTCGGCCATGAAGATCGACCTCACGGAAACCACCTCCAGCAAGATCAACCAAGCGCTGGTGTCGGCTCGGCGTGCCGTCGGCACGCCGGCCATCGGCATGGTGCTGACCCTGGTCATCGTCACCGACGAGGAGAACGCCTACGACGCCCTCAAAGCGGCGAGCGATTCCTCCCGCGAACACCCCTCGCGGATCATCGCGGTGATCAAGCGGGTCAGCCGCTCGCCGCGCAGCCGGCGCGACGCGCGGCTCGACGCCGAGGTACGGGTCGGTTCCGACTCGGGCTCCGGCGAGACCATCGTCCTGCGCCTCCACGGTGAACTGGCCAACCACGCCCAGTCGGTGGTCCTGCCGCTGCTGCTGCCGGACGCCCCGGTCGTGCTGTGGTGGCCCGAGGACGCACCGTCCGACCCGGCGAAGGACCCGCTGGGCGCGCTCGCCCAGCGTCGGATCACGGACGCCTACTCGGCGGAGGAGCCGAGCGCCGAACTCACGGCGCGGGCCCAGTCGTACACCCCGGGCGACACGGATCTGTCCTGGACCCGCATCACCCCGTGGCGCTCGATGCTGGCGGCCGCGCTGGACCAGAAGCCGGTCGAGGTCCTGTCGGCGACGGTCGAGGGCGAGTCGGAGAACCCCAGCTGCGAGCTGCTCGCCATGTGGCTCGCGGACCGGCTCAAGGTACCGGTGCAGCGCACGCTGTCCGCCGGCCCCGGTCTGACGGCCGTACGGATGGAAACCAAGGAAGGCACCATCGTCCTGGACCGCCCGGACGGTTCGCTGGCGACGCTCTCCATGGAGGGACAGCCGAACCGTGCGGTGGCGCTCAAGCGGCGGGAGACCGCCGAGCTGCTCGCCGAGGAGCTGCGCCGTCTGGACCCGGACAACACCTACGAGGCCACGGTGAAGTTCGGTGTGGATAATCTCGCCGGCGCGGCAGCGCCCGAGCCCGCCGCAGCGAAGGCGTCCGAGCCCGCCGCCACCCCGGCCCCGTCCCCGGCCCCGGCGAAGAAGAGCGCGGCGAAGAGGGCGGCAGCGAAGTGAGTGCCCCTCAACTTGTCGTGCACCGCGACAAGGAGCTGATGGCGCAGGCCGCCGCGGCCCGGCTGATCACGAAGATCGTGGACGCCCAGGCCGCGCGCGGCTACGCCTCGGTGGTCCTCACCGGTGGGCGCAACGGCAACGGCCTGCTGGCCGCGCTCGCCGCCGCGCCCGCCCGGGACGCGATCGACTGGTCGCGGCTCGACCTGTGGTGGGGCGACGAGCGGTTCCTGCCGGACGGCGATCCGGAGCGCAATGTCACGCAGGCCCGTGAGGCCCTGCTGGACTCGGTGCCGCTCGACCCGTCCCGGGTCCATGCGATGCCCGCTTCGGACGGCCCCTGCGGCAACGACGCCGACACCGCCGCGGCCGCGTACGCCGCCGAACTGGCCACCGCGGCCCGTCCGGAGGACCACGGCCCGGTCCCGACGTTCGATGTGCTGATGCTGGGCGTGGGCCCGGACACGCATGTCGCGTCGCTCTTCCCGGAGCTGCCCGCGGTACGGGAGACCGAGCGCACCGTCGTCGGTGTGCACGGCGCTCCCAAGCCGCCGCCCACCCGCATCTCACTGACGCTGCCCGCGATCCGGGCCGCGCGCGAGGTGTGGCTGCTCGCGGCGGGCGAGGACAAGGCGGAGGCCGCGGCCATCGCACTGTCGGGCGCCGGGGAGATCCAGGCCCCGGCGGCGGGCGCGTACGGACGCAGCCGCACGCTGTGGCTGCTGGATTCGGCGGCGGCCTCGCAGCTGCCGCGCGCGCTGTATCCGCCGGCCTCTCCCTGAGTGGCCGTCAGCGCGGCTGACAACAGGCCCGGTTCGCTCCCAGGAGCGGGCCGGGCCTGTCTGTGTCCGGTACCTGCGGGAGCGATCCGCCGCGCCGGGGCCGTGCCACGAGACGTCCGCGGTGCCGCATCGGCGCACTCGGTCCCACCCCGCTCCGGCCGCCGTCGTGGCGGTCACGCTCAGCAGCCCCGACCGCCGCTGGACGTACGACTGCCTCACCGTCCAGCCGATCACTCCGGCCCGCTCCCGTGCGGCGGTGCACCGCCGTACGGTGCCGGAGCGGGTCACCGGGCAGTCACCGCTGGGGGCGTGTCCCGTATCAGCGGCCCCGCCGCGTGCGGTACGCGGCGACGAGGGCGGCGGTCGAGCTGTCCAGCTGCTCGCCCCCTGTGCCCTCGGTCAGCACCGGCTCGATCTTCTTGGCGAGAACCTTGCCGAGCTCGACGCCCCACTGGTCGAAGGAGTCGATGTTCCAGACGGCGCCCTGGACGAAGACCTTGTGCTCGTACAGCGCGATGAGCTGGCCGAGGACGGACGGCGTCAGCCGGTCCGCGAGGATCGTCGTCGTGGGGTGGTTGCCCCGGAACGTCTTGTGCGGCACCAGCTCCTCGGCGACGCCCTCCGCGCGGACCTCGTCCGGCGTCTTGCCGAAGGCCAGCGCCTGGGTCTGGGCGAAGAAGTTGGCCATCAGCAGATCGTGCTGGGCGACGAGCCCGGGCAGCAGGTCGGCGACCGGCTCGGCGAAGCCGATGAAGTCGGCCGGGATGACCTTGGTGCCCTGGTGGATCAGCTGATAGTAGGCGTGCTGCCCGTTGGTGCCGGGTGTGCCCCAGACGACCGGTCCGGTCTGCCACTCGACCGGATTGCCGTCCCGGTCCACCGACTTGCCGTTGGACTCCATGTCCAGCTGCTGCAAGTAGGCGGTGAACTTGGACAGATAGTGGCAGTACGGCAGTACGGCATGCGACTGGGCGTCGAAGAACGCGCCGTACCAGATGCCCAGCAGGCCGAGCAGCAGAGGGGCGTTGGCCTCCGCCGGAGCGGTGCGGAAGTGTTCGTCGACGAGGTGGAAGCCGTCGAGCATCTCGCGGAACCGGTCCGGTCCGATGGCGATCATCAGCGAGAGACCGATGGCCGAGTCGTACGAGTAACGGCCGCCGACCCAGTCCCAGAACTCGAACATGTTGGCGGTGTCGATGCCGAAGTCCGCGACCTTCCCGGCGTTGGTCGAGAGCGCCACGAAGTGCTTGGCGACCGCGTCCTGCTCGGCACGGAGGCCGGTCAGCAGCCAGTTGCGGGCGGAGGTGGCGTTGGTGATCGTCTCGATCGTGGTGAAGGTCTTCGACGCGACGATGAACAGCGTCTCGGCGGGGTCGAGGTCGCGAACGGCCTCGTGCAGGTCGGCGCCGTCGACGTTCGACACGAAGCGGACGGTGAGCGAGCGGTCCGTGAAGGAGCGCAGCACCTCGTACGCCATGGCGGGGCCGAGGTCGGAGCCGCCGATGCCGATGTTGACGATGTTCTTGATCGGCTTGCCGGTGTGGCCGGTCCACTCCCCCGACCTGATGCGGTCGGCGAAGGCCGCCATCCTGTCGAGCACGGCGTGCACGGCGGGCACCACGTTCTCGCCGTCGACCTCGATCACGGCGTCGCGCGGGGCGCGCAGCGCGGTGTGCAGGACCGCACGGTCCTCGGTGGTATTGATCTTCTCGCCGCGGAACATGGCGTCACGCAGCTCGGCGACTCCGGTGGCGTCGGCGAGCTCACGCAGCAGTCGGAGCGTCTCGTCGGTGACCAGGTGCTTGGAGTAGTCGAGATACAGATCGCCGACCCGGAGGGTATAGCCGGCCCCGCGCTCCGGATCGTCCGCGATCAGCTGCCGCAGATGCGTCTGCCCGAACTGCTCGCGGTGCTTGCCGAGAGCGGTCCACTCGGGCGTCTGATTCAGCTTGATTCGACTTCGTGCGTTCATCCCGGATATCAGCCCACTTCTTCTCGTACGTGCACATGCCCCGCTGCCCCTCCAACTTAATTGATCAGGGGGGTTGACGCGGCGACGGAGAGCTGCGACGCCGACAAATGCACTCCGGCCGGGCACCCATGGGGTGACCGGCCGGTGGACCAAAACTAGATTTCGCCCCGGAGTTTGGCCAGGGCCTCGGCGAGGATGGCCTCGCCGTCCGCATCGCTGCGACGCTCACGTACGTACGCGAGGTGCGTCTTGTACGGTTCGGTGCGCGGCGGGTCCGGCGGGTTGTCCCGGTCCTGACCGGCCGGGAAGCCACAGCGCGGGCAGTCCCACGTGTCCGGTGTCTGCGCGTCACTGGCGAAGCTCGGCTGCGTCTCGTGCCCGTTCGAGCACCAGAAGGAGATGCGGAGACGCGGCGCGGACTCGCCCCGCTCGGCCTCACCCATCGGCCCCGCTCCGACCCGGCTTCCCCGGATCGCGTTGCCACTTGCCACGGTCGTAACTCCCTGCGTGATGGTGCTCGAAGATGCCCCAGTCTACGTAAGGCCCAACGCGCGTCCAGTGAAAGGAGTTACACCCTCACCGGGAATCGCGGACGCCGGGTCAGTTGTCCAGCTTCATCAGCAGACCAAGCACGACAATGCATGCGAACCATCCCAGACCGACCACCACGGTGATCCGGTCGAGGTTTCGCTCGGCGACCGAGGAGCCACCGACGGACGACTGCATACCGCCACCGAACATGTCGGAGAGGCCGCCGCCCTTTCCCTTGTGCATCAGCACCAGCAGCATCAGCAGCAGGCTGAAGACGATCAGGGCGATCGAGAACCCCATAACCACGGCTGGTCCCTACTTTCCGGAATTCCCTTGGACTGCTCTAACGGACAACGGGGGCCGGGGGGACAATGCCCCCGGCCCCCGCAAGGGTACGACGGATCGGCGCTACCGCATACTCACTGGTCGCGGAAGCGGACGATCTTGACGAATTCGTCGGCATCCAGTGCGGCGCCGCCGATCAGGGCACCGTCCACGTCGGGCTGCGCCATGATCGCCGCGACGTTCCCGGACTTCACCGAGCCGCCGTACTGGATACGGACAGCATCCGCCAGCTCCTGCGAGTACAGCTCGGCGAGCCGGCGGCGGATCGCACCGCAGACCTCCTGCGCGTCCTCGGGGGTGGCGACCTCACCGGTGCCGATGGCCCAGACCGGCTCGTAGGCGATCACGATGGACTCGGCCTGCTCGGCCGGGATGTCCTTCAGGCCGCCGTCGAGCTGCGCGAGGGTGTACGCGACCTGGTCACCGGCCTTGCGGATGTCCAGGCCCTCACCGACGCAGAGGATCGGCGTCAGGCCGTACCGGTACGCGGCCTTCACCTTGGCGTTGCAGATCTCGTCGTTCTCGCCGTGGTACTGGCGGCGCTCGCTGTGGCCGACCGCGACATAGGTGCACTTCAGCTTGGCGAGCATGGGGCCGGAGATCTCACCGGTGTACGCGCCGGAGTCGTGCGCCGAGAGGTCCTGGGCGCCGTACTTGATCTTCAGTTTGTCGCCGTCGACCAGCGTCTGCACCGAGCGCAGGTCGGTGAAGGGCGGCAGGACGGCGACCTCGACGGCGTCGTAGTCCTTGTCGGCCAGGGCGAAGGCGAGCTTCTGGACGTGTGCGATGGCCTCGAGGTGGTTGAGGTTCATCTTCCAGTTGCCCGCCATCAGCGGGGTACGGGTGCTCATGAAAGGTCAGTCCTCCAGTGCGGCAAGGCCGGGAAGCGTCTTGCCCTCGAGGTATTCGAGGCTGGCGCCGCCACCGGTCGAGATGTGGCCGAATGCGTTCTCGTCGAAGCCCAGGATGCGGACGGCAGCGGCGGAGTCGCCACCACCGACGACACTGAAGCCCGAGGAGTCGACGAGGGCCTGGGCGACCGCCCGGGTGCCCTCGGCGTAGTCGGGGTGCTCGAAGACGCCCATGGGGCCGTTCCAGAAGACGGTGACGGCGTCGGCAAGCTTCGAGGCGTACAGCTTGTTGGTCTCGGGTCCGTTGTCCAGACCCATCACGCCGGCCGGGATGGCGTGCGCGGGCACGGTGCTGTGCTGGGTCGGCGCCTTGGTCTTGAGGTCCGGGAACTGCTCGGAGACCACGACGTCGACGGGGAGCACGAACTCCACGCCCTTCTCCTCGGCGCGCTTCAGATACTCCAGCACCGCCGGGATCTGGTCCTCCTGCAGGAGGGAACTGCCGACCTCGTGGCCCTGGGCCTTGAGGAAGGTGTACGCCATGCCACCGCCGATGAGGATGCGGTCGGCCCGCTCCAGCAGGTGGTCGATGACGCCGAGCTTGTCGGAGACCTTGGAGCCGCCGAGCACGACGGCGTACGGACGCGCGACGTCCTCGGTGAGCTTCTTCAGGACGCCGACCTCGGTGGCGATCAGGTCGCCCGCGGCGTGCGGCAGGCGGGCCGGCAGGTCGAAGACCGAGGCGTGCTTGCGGTGGACGGCTCCGAAGCCGTCGCCCACGTACACATCGGCGAGTTCGGCGAGCTGGTCGGCGAACGCGCCGCGCTCGGCGTCGTCCTTCGACGTCTCGCCGGGGTTGAAGCGGAGGTTCTCGATGACGGCGACCCGGCCGTCGGTGAGGGCTGCGACCGTGGCGCGGGCGGACTCGCCGACCGTGTCGGTCGCGAAGGCGACGTCGGCGCCGATCAGCTCGCCGAGCCGGGCGGCGGCGGGGGCCAGGGAGAAGGCCGGGTCCGGGGCGCCCTTGGGGCGGCCCAGGTGCGAGGCCACGACGACCTTCGCACCGGCCGCGGCGAGCTTCTGCACGGTCGGCTGGACGGCGCGGATGCGGCCGTCGTCGGTAATGGTGGTGCCGCTCAGCGGCACGTTGAGGTCGGCGCGGACGAATACGCGCTTGCCGGTGACCCCTTCGGCGAGAAGTTCGTCGATCGTCTTCATCTTGCTGGACTCCTTGGAGGGCGGGAGAGAGCATGCAACGAGGCTCGAACGGCGCTGCGTTGCGCTGTCCGAGCCCCGTGCTCACATCGAGGTGCCTGCCGGTTCGACGGTCAGAGCTGGCTGCCGACGAACACGGTCAGGTCGACGAGGCGGTTGGAGTAGCCCCACTCATTGTCGTACCAGCCGATGACCTTGACCTGCGTGCCCTCTGCCATGGTCAGCAGAGAGTCGAAGGTGCAGGACGCCGGGTCCGAGACGATGTCCGAGGACACGATCGGATCCTGGGTGTAGACGAGCTTGCCCTTGAGCGGGCCCTCGGCGGCCTTCTGGAAGGCGGCGTTGACCTCGTCGCGGGTGACCTCGCGCTCCAGCGTGATGACCAGGTCGGTGACCGAGCCGGTCGGGACCGGAACGCGCATCGCGATGCCGTCGAGCTTGCCCTTGAGCTGAGGGAGCACCAGAGCGGTGGCCTTGGCGGCACCGGTCGTGGTCGGGATGATGTTCTGCGCGGCGGCGCGGGCGCGACGCAGGTCGGAGTGCGGGAAGTCCAGGATGCGCTGGTCGTTCGTGTACGCGTGAACCGTCGTCATGAGGCCCTTGACAATGCCGAAGCTCTCGTCCAGAACCTTGGCCATCGGCGCAACACAGTTGGTGGTGCAGGAGGCGTTGGAGATGACGTGGTGGTTGGCCGCGTCGTACTTGTCCTCGTTGACGCCCATCACGATGGTGATGTCCTCGCCCTTGGCCGGAGCCGAGATGAGGACCTTCTTGGCACCACCGGCGATGTGCTTCTCGGCGTCGGCCTTCTTGGTGAAGATGCCGGTCGACTCGATGACGATGTCGACGCCCAGTTCACCCCAGGGGATGTCGGCCGGGTTGCGCTCGGAGAGCACTTTGATGGTGTGGCCGTCGACGGTGAAGCTGTCGGCGGTGTGGCTGACCTCGGCCTTCAGACGACCCAGAATGGTGTCGTACTTCAGAAGGTGGGCCGTGGTCGCCGTGTCACCCAGGTCGTTGACAGCCACGATCTCGATGTCCGCACCCTGCTCCAGCAGCGCGCGGAAGTAGTTACGACCGATGCGGCCAAAGCCGTTGATGCCTACGCGGATCGTCACGAACCGATCTCCTCGTTGGTAAGCCGGGTTTCGACGCCGGCTAGCTTCATGAGATGTCCCCGACCGCCTACGACCCTACCTCCCCCAATGCCCAGGCATGACATCAAGCGGCCGTATACACGGCGCGGCGGCCCGTACCCCTCGGTTAGGGGCACGGACCGCCGCAATCCTGTGGCTGCTCGGCGTCAACGACGCAGGGCGGCGAGTGCCTTTCCGACGAGCCGCGTGCGCTCGTCCGGGTTGGCGAGGTGCTCGAGCCCGAAGCCCAGCAGCACGGTGTCGCGCGTGGTGACCGATGCGTACGACTTGAAGAGCTCACCCGCGCGGGCCCAGTCTCCGTCGACGGCCGGGCTGCCGGCCGGCGCGCCCTGCACGGTCCAGGCGCCGAGGGAGGTCTCGAAGCCCTCGGACTCCTTCTCCGCACCGCCGACGAACAGGGCGGCGTTGTCCGCGAACACACCACGGCCGCCGGAGCCGGGGTCGGTGATGTAGCTCAGGGAGAGCTCGACCTTCTTGCCCGCGTAGCCGCTGAGGTCGAAGGCGACCTGCTTCCAGCCGGCGGAGGAGCCGGTGAAGCTGTTCCAGGCTCCGCTGGTGCCGTTGGCCACGCAGCCGCCCGCGTTGAGGGTCAGGTAGTGCCGCAGGAACGGGTGGCCGTTGATGAAGTACCCGGCGTCGCACTCCTCGGGCACCGCGTTCCGGGTGGCACCGCCGGCCTCGGGCAGCGTGGTCCAGTCCTCGGCCCCGGTGGTGTGCGCCTCCAGCACGGCGTGGTCGTAGCCGGCCTCGGTGTTCCAGTTGATCGCGAAGCGCAGCTCGGGCTTGTCGGCCGCGCTGACTCCCGTCAGATCGACGGTACGGGTCAGCCGCTTCCAGTCGTTGTCGGTGTGCGTGGCTGCGGCCATCCACTGGCCGGCGTAGGGGGCGTACGGATTGACGACTCCGGCGTACCGGCCCGCCTGGGCGCTCCCGAACTGCGGGAACTCCGCCGCGGGCAGGGTGTCCGAGGTGACCGTGTACGCGCCGGCCGCGTTCAGCGGACCGCCGGCGCTGCCGCTCAGTCCGCCGGTGGCGCCGACGAGCGCTCCGCTGCCGTCGAAGCCGGTTGCGCCGTTGGCGTTCGTACGGCCGTACGCCCCCAGGTAGTACTGGCTGAAGTCGTCCGTCACGGCACGCCCGATCTGGACGTTGCCGCCGACCCGGGTACCGGCCTCGATCAGCTTGCCGCCTCCGTTGAGGAAGTCACGGAGCGCCAGCTGCGTGGCTCCGCCGGGCGTCCTGGTTCCGGCGTAGTGCACGGCTGTGGAGAAGTGGCTGAGGACCCCGAGCGGGTGCGGTACGCCCTGGGTGGCGACGTCCCAGACGACCGCGCTGCGGCCGTTGGCCTTGAGGGCGTCGGCGTACAGCTGGGCGTTCTGGGCGGCGGCGCCCTCCTCGGCGATCACCAGGGTGTTCGCCTTGGCACGCTCGGCGACCGTGTAGGTGAAGGGCTCGCTGGAGGTGCGCTGGCCGCTTTTCGTGCGGCCGGTGAACCAGACCTCGACCCGGTCACCCGGCTCCGCGCCCTCGACCTCGGCCCGGTAGTCGTCGAAGTGGATGTTGTCCTTGCCGCCGTAGAACTTGCCGCCCTTCCAGCCTTCGAGGTCCTCCTTGTGCGTGCGGCCGCCGTTGACGCGGTAGTTCAGCTCCTTGTCGCGCAGCGACTTGCGGGCGACGACGGAGACCTCCTGGTCACCGCCGCGGGCGTAGGAGGTGGTGAAGGTGTCGGGGGTGAAGTCGGGGGCGGTCAGGCCGACCGAGGAGGAGGGCTGGTCGGGGTGGGCGGCGGTCTCGGCGACCGAGAGCGCGAACGGGATGTTCTTGGCGAACTCCTCCTGGATCAGCTTCTCGTCGTCCGGGAAGTTGAACCCGGACTGGCAGTCCTCGGGGCGCCAGGCGTCACCGGGGTCGATGGCGGAGGCCGTCTGGCAGGTGGTCATCTCCGGGGTGAACATCATCATCCCGTTGACGTTCGCCGCGTGCCCGTCGGCCTCGCCGTTGGTGGTGTAGAGCTCGGAGGAGACCTGCGGGTAGTAGCCGGGGACGGCGGAGTTCTCGGGCGTACCGGCGAGGGCCTTGTACAGGACGTCGTCGGGGGTCGGGGTGGCGACCTGCCATCCCACGCCGTAGAGGAGCAGCTCGGCGGCGGAGTGGTAGTTGATGCCGTACTCGAAGCCGATCCGCTTCTCGAAGCGGTCCAGGGCGACGGTCTCCGGCTCGGAGTTGGGGCCTGCGCCGCGGAAGGTCTGGCTCGCCGGATTCGCGGACGAACCCTCGTTGTCGTAGCCCCACTTGTAGGCGAAGTTGCGATTGAGGTCGACGCCGTCGCTGGCGGTGTAGGCGCCGTCGCCGTTGTTGTCGCGCATGTTCTTGCGCCACAGCCGCTGGCCGTCGGAGTTGTGGGTGAAGTCGTAGCCGTCCGGGTTGGCGGAGATCACGAACCACAGCTCGGTGGAGTCCACGATCTTGGTGATGCGCGGGTCCTTGCCGTAGTTGTCGAGGTAGTAGTGGAGCAACCGCCTTGTCATCTCGGGCGTGATCCACTCGCGGGCGTGCTGGTTGGCCATGTACAGCACGGCGGGCTTGGAGCCGTCCTCCGAGGCCTTGGCGCCCTTGGTGAGCTTGAGGGCGAGGATGTCCTGGCCCTGGAGCGTCTTGCCGATCGAGACGACCTTGGTGAGGCCCGGGTGGGCCTTTCCGGTCGCGATGATCTCTTCCTGGATGTTGCCCTTGCCGCTGTACGGGCGGAAGACGCCGTCCCCGGCGGCGGCCAGCCCTCGCTGCGTCCGAGCCGAGACCTTGCGCTCGGTGAGTTCGACGCCCTTCGCCTTCAGACCGGCCGCCTCGGCGTCGGTGAGGAAGAGCTCGACCTTCGCGGTGCCCTTGTCGGGCGCGCGCTCGCCCAGTTCGTGTGCGTCCTGGCCGGCCGCGAGGAGCAGCGGAATCTGCTCCCTGGTGACATCGGCGTTGTAGACCTTCACGGCGTCGGCGCCCGCGTTGGATGCCTGTCCGTCCTGCGCCTGGGCGACGGGTGCCGCCGCCAGACCCGCTATCAGCAGTGAAGCCGCTGCGAGCATCGATCTCGCCCTGCGTCTCATAAGCCCCCCTTGCTGTTGGCTTCCACATGAGTGAACCGACGCAAGGCTCATGACAACCCCGTGATCAAGTCAAGGGTTGTGACAGGGTCCGTAAAAGCCGCTGCCGGTACCCCGTCGGGGCACCGGCAGCGGCCAGTTGGCCTGGAACGTCACATTCAGCCCACCAGGCCGTCCGCGAGCTCTTCACTGAGGGTGGATTCCGTCCCCGGGATACCGAGGTCCTGGGCCCGCTTGTCGGCCATGGCCAGCAGCCGGCGGATCCGGCCGGCGACCGCGTCCTTCGTCAGCGGCGGGTCGGCGAGCGCGCCCAGTTCCTCCAGGGATGCCTGCTTGTGTTCCATCCGCAGCCGTCCGGCCGCCGCGAGGTGCTCGGGCACCTCTTCACCCAGGATCTCCAGGGCACGCCCCACGCGGGCACCCGCGGCCACCGCGGCCCGCGCGGAGCGGCGCAGATTGGCGTCGTCGAAGTTGGCCAGCCGGTTGGCCGTGGCGCGGACCTCGCGGCGCATCCGCCGCTCCTCCCAGGCCAGCACCGACTCATGGGCGCCGAGCCGGGTGAGCAGCGCACCGATCGCGTCGCCGTCGCGGACGACGACGCGGTCGACGCCACGCACCTCGCGTGCCTTCGCCGCGATGGAGAGCCTGCGGGCCGCGCCGACCAGCGCGAGCGCCGCCTCCGGGCCCGGGCAGGTCACCTCCAGCGAGGAGGAGCGGCCCGGCTCGGTGAGCGAGCCGTGGGCCAGGAAGGCCCCACGCCAGGCGGCCTCGGCATCGCAGGTGGCCCCCGAGACCACCTGCGGCGGCAGACCGCGGATCGGGCGGCCGCGGCCGTCCACCAGGCCGGTCTGGCGGGCCAGCTGGTCGCCGCCCGCCACCACCCGTACGACATAGCGGGAGCCGCGCCGCAGACCGCCGGGGGCCATCACGATCAGCTCCGAGCTGTGCCCGAAGATCTCGAGAATGTCCCGCTTCAGCCGGCGTGCCGCCATAGCGGTGTCCAGCTCCGCCTCGATCACAATCCGGCCACTCACCAGGTGCAGCCCACCCGCGAACCGAAGAATCGCCGAGACCTCTGCCTTCCTGCAGCAGGTCCGGGTCACGGGAAGCCGAGAGATTTCGTCCTTCACCGCTGGCGTCATCGCCATGGGCCGATCCTTCCATGCATCCGAAAAATACGGTCGTACGCGGCGGCCAACAGCTCCGGATCATGGATCGGAACGCCGTCGGGTGAGGCCACCGGCGCCAGCTCGACCGCGGCACCGAGCCGCTTCGCGGCTTCGGCAAGGGACTCGCGATCGGGCACGGCGGCTTCGTCGGCCAGCACCACGTCCAGGGCGAGTTTAGGGGCGTGTCGTCCCAAAACCTCCAAATGACGCTGCGGAGAGAAGCCATCAGTTTCACCGGGCTGCGGTGCGAGGTTGAGCGAGAGGACCTTGCGGGCCTTCGTCACGACGAGCGCGTCGAGCAGTTCCGGTACGAGCAGATGCGGGATCACCGAAGAGAACCACGATCCCGGGCCGAGCACCACCCAGTCCGCGTCCAGGACCGCCTCGACCGCCTCCGGGACGGCCGGCGGGTCGTTCGGGACGAGGTGCACGGACTGCACCTCACCGGGGGTGAGCGCCACCGTCGCCTGGCCGCGCACCGTGTCCACGTCGTCCGGCCGGGCCGGGTCGTGGCCCCGTACGAGTGCCTGGAGCTCCAGCGGCACGGCGGACATGGGCAGCACCCGGCCGTGCGCGCCGAGGAGCTTGCCGACCAGGTCCAGGGCCTGCACATGGTCGCCGAGCTGCTCCCACAGGGCGACGATCAGCAGATTGCCGACCGCGTGCTCGTGCAGATCGCCCTTGGACTGGAACCGGTGCTGGATGACCTGGGCCCAGGTCTGGCCCCAGTCGTCGTCGCCGCAGAGCGCGGCGAGCGCCTTCCGGAGGTCGCCGGGCGGCAGAACGCCGAGCTCCTCGCGGAGCCGGCCGCTGGAGCCGCCGTCGTCGGCGACGGTGACCACTGCGGTGAGATCACCGGTGATCCGGCGCAGCGCCGCGAGCGACGCGGACAGGCCCATGCCGCCGCCGAGGGCGACGACCTTGGGCTGCTGGGCGCCGCGCTTGCGGGCGGAGAGCGCAGAGGTGGCTCGGCGCAGCCGCCGCAGGCGCAGATTACGACTGGTCACTCGCGCCCCATGTCCCGGTGGACGAGGACGGTCTCGATGCCTTCGGTGGCAAGCCGCGCGGCGAGCTTCTCCGACATGGCGACGGAGCGGTGCTTGCCGCCCGTGCAGCCGACGGCGATCGTCACATAGCGCTTGCCCTCGCGGCGGTAGCCCGCGGCGACGAGCTGCAGCAGCTCGGTGTACTGGTTGAGGAACTCCTTGGCGCCCGGCTGGTCGAAGACGTACGCCGACACCTCCTCGTTGAGCCCGGTGAACGGGCGCAGCTCCGGAACCCAATGCGGATTGGGCAGGAAGCGGCAGTCCACCACCAGGTCGGCGTCGACCGGCAGGCCGTACTTGAAGCCGAACGACATCACCGTGGCGCGCAGCTCCGGCTCCTCGTCGCCGGCGAACTGGGCGTCCATCTTGGCGCGCAGCTCGTGCACGTTGAGGCTGGAGGTGTCGATCACCAGGTCGGCGTCGCCGCGCAGCTCGCGCAGCAGGTCGCGCTCGGCCGCGATGCCGTCGACGATGCGGCCGTCACCCTGCAGGGGGTGCGGGCGGCGGACCGATTCGAAACGGCGGACCAGCGCGTCGTCGGAGGACTCCAGGAAGACGATCCGCCGGGTGACGTGCTTGGCCTCGAGGTCGGCGAGGGATTCCCGGAGGTTGTCGAAGAAGCGGCGGCCGCGCACGTCGACGACGACGGCGATCCGGGCCACATTGCCCTGCGACCGGGCACCCAGCTCCACCATGGTGGGGATCAGCGCGGGCGGCAGGTTGTCGACGACGAACCAGCCGAGGTCCTCCAGACATTTGGCGGCGGTGGACCGCCCGGCGCCCGACATACCGGAGATGATCACCAGCTCGGGGATGGCCGCAGTGGCATCGCCCATCTCGATCGTGGTGCCCGTACTCACGTGTCCTGCTCCGTCTGCTCGGTCTGTGCGGTCGTGCGCGCGCTCTTGCTCGTGCCGGTTCTGCTGATGGTGCTCTTGTTCCTGCTCGTGCTCAGTCATGTTGCGCTGCCCCCGTCGTCCTCTTCAATGATCTCTCCTGTCGCCGTGTTCACGGCAGGCGCGGCCGGGGCGGCCGAGGCGAGGGCGACAGCCACTGATTCCGCCGTCCTGCGGCCTATTCCCGGAACCTCGCAGATCTCGTCGATTGTCGCCTGCTTCAGCTTCTTCACGGAGCCGAAATGCTTGATCAACGCCTGCTTCCTGGTCTCGCCGAGTCCGGCGACCGCATCGAGAGGGCTGGAGCGGATGCGCTTGGCCCGCTTGGCGCGCTGGTAGGTGATGGCGAAGCGGTGGGCCTCGTCGCGGACACGCTGCAGGAGGTAGAGGCCCTCACTGGAGCGGGGCAGGACCACGGGGTCGTCGTCGTCGGGCAGCCAGACCTCTTCGAGACGCTTGGCGAGGCCGCAGACGGCGATGTCGTCGATCCCCAGCTCGTCTAGGGCCCGCTTGGCCGCGGCGACCTGCGGCTGGCCGCCGTCGACCACCACGAGCTGCGGAGGGTAGGCGAACCGCTTGGGGCGGCCGTCGTCCTCACGGGACTCGTTCTCGAAGGGGCCGGCATCGGAGGCTTCCGGGGCCGGGACGGCTCCGGTGGGGGCAGGGATCTCCTCCCACTCCCCCGTCCGTTCCTTCTCCTGCAGGTACCGCTTGAAGCGGCGGCCGATCACCTCGTGCATCGAGCGGACGTCGTCCTGGCCCTCGAAGCCCTTGATCTGGAAGCGGCGGTACTCGCTCTTGCGGGCCAGACCGTCCTCGAAGACGACCATGGAGGCGACCACGTCGTCGCCCTGGAGGTGGGAGATGTCGAAGCACTCGATGCGCAGCGGAGCCGTATCGAGGCCGAGCGCCTCGGTGATCTCCTCCAGGGCGCGGGAGCGGGTCGTCAGGTCGGAGGCTCGCTTGGTCTTGTGCAGCCCCAGGGCCTGCTGGGCGTTGCGCTGGACCGTCACCATCAGGTCCTTCTTGTCGCCGCGCTGCGGGATGCGCAGGCTGACCTGGGAGCCCCGGCGGTCGGCGAGCCACTGGGAGACCGCTTCCGGGTGCTCCGGAAGGGCCGGGACGAGGACCTCCTTGGGGACGGAGTCGCCCGTCTCCTCCCCGTACAGCTGCTGCAGGGCGTGCTCGACGAGGCTCGAGGTGTCGACCGCCTCGACCTTGTCGGTGACCCAGCCGCGCTGGCCGCGCACCCGGCCGCCGCGGACGTGGAAGATCTGCACGGCGGCCTCCAGCTCGTCCTCGGCGAGAGCGATCAGGTCGGCGTCGGTGGCGTCGGCGAGGACGACGGCGCTCTTCTCCATGGCCCGCTTGAGGGCCTCCACGTCGTCGCGGAGCCGGGCCGCCCGCTCGTACTCCATCTCCTCGGCCGCCGCCATCATGTCCTTCTCCAGGCGGCGGATGTACGCGCCGGTGCGGCCGGCCATGAAGTCGCAGAAATCGTTCGCGAGTTCGCGGTGTTCCTCGGGGGTGACCCGGCCGACGCAGGGCGCCGAGCACTTGCCGATGTAGCCGAGGAGGCAGGGGCGGCCGGTCCGCGCGGCATTCCTGAAGACACCTGCGGAGCACGTGCGTACGGGAAAGACCCGGAGCATCAGGTCGACGGTCTCGCGGATCGCCCAGGCGTGCCCGTACGGACCGAAGTAGCGCACGCCCTTCTTCTTGGCACCGCGCATGACCTGCACGCGCGGGAACTCCTCGTTGAGCGTGACCGCGAGGTACGGATAGCTCTTGTCGTCCCGGTACTTGACGTTGAACCGGGGGTCGTACTCCTTGATCCAGGAGTACTCCAGCTGGAGCGCCTCGACCTCGGTGGCGACGACGGTCCACTCGACGGAGGCGGCCGTGGTGACCATCGTGCGCGTACGGGGGTGGAGATTGGCCAGGTCCTGGAAGTAGTTGGCCAGGCGCTGACGCAGGCTCTTCGCCTTCCCGACGTAGATCACCCGGCGGTGCTCGTCGCGGAATCTGTAGACCCCCGGGGAGTCGGGGATCTGTCCCGGCTTGGGGCGGTAGCTGGAGGGGTCTGCCATGGCTCCCACCCTACTTGCGGGCAGTGACAGTGCGGTGACGTCCGGGGTGATGCGGTGCCCGGGGGCACGGGTTGAGGGAGTGCGCCCCGGGGCGCGGGGGCAGCAGGTGCCCGTGACGGTGGTGGTGCCGGTGGCCGACCGGTGGCGGCGGCTGTGCGGCGCGTCCTCGCCGCACAGGACCAGCACGGCGAGGACGCCCGTGCCACCGGGAGCTTGCGGGCTCCCTCGGTGGCGTACCGCGTCACGTCGTCGCCGGTGGCGATGTTCACCACTTTCCAGGCGTCGGACGTCCCGGCCTCGGGGACGGTCCAGAGGGACGCCTTGGAAACGACCCGGCCCAGGGCGTCAGGCGTCAGGACCGGCGATCAGCTTTCCGTTCTCGACCCTGACCGGGACGGAGGGCAGCGGCACGGTCGCCGGACCTTGCACCACCTTGCCGGAGGTCGTGTCGAAGCGGCTGCCGTGGCAGGGGCAGTTCCCCTCGTTGTCCTCGACCTTGTCCAGCAGGCAGCCCGCGTGGGTGCACTGGGCGCTGAACGCCTTGAACTCGCCCTTGGCCGGGCAGCTGACGACGACCCGCTGCTCGCGGAAGAGCTTGGACCCGCCGACCGGCACCTCGCTTGGGAAGCCGAGCTCGACGGGGGCGGTGGGGGTCGGCGTCTGGGCGTGCCCGAGCTTCGATTCGGTCGAACAGGCGGCCACTCCCAGCCCGGCGACACCGGCGAGAGCGGCACCCTTCAGCACGGTACGGCGGGCGGCGGGCTGGCCGGACATGCGGACTCCACGGGGTGAGAGGGGTGGGACGAGGAGGGGGTGTCGGAGAGACGCCGGATGCGCCAGGGGTACCGGAAGGCACCCGGGGCGCCACCGGCATCAGTGACAGAACCGACGATACCGGCGGAGAGGGGCGGCCCTGCGGCCGGGCCGGTCGTGGACGGTCATGCCTGGTCAGGGCCGGTCGCGACCAAGCCTGAACAGGCATGACCGACCCACAACGGCCGACGCGGACCGAGGCGGTGGTGGTGGGCCTGGCCACCCGCGCCGCACGGCAGCAGGCGGCCAGGCGGTGGCAGACCGTCGCCCGGTTGTGGCCGCCCGCGCCCGGCCGTGACCGGGCGGCAGCCGAGCGTGGCCCGACGCTGCCGGTTGTGGCCATCCGCGAGGTGACGGCTGCCCGCCTGCCGGCCGGGAGCCGTCACCTCGACGCGCCGCGCGTCAGGCCTTGCGCGCGCGGGTCGTCTTCTTCGCCACAGCCGTCTTGGCCGGCTTGGCCGTCGCGCTCCCGCCGGCATCCGTCTTGGCCGTCGCCGTCTTCCGCGCAGGGGACGACTTCGCGGCCACCGTCTTCTTCGCAGCCGTCCTCCGCACCGGCTTCCGCGCTGCGGGCACCGCCGCCTCGCTGACCCGGTCCGCGTCCAGGATGCCCTGGAGGAACTTGCCCGTGTGGCTCGCCGGGACCGTCGCGACCAGCTCCGGCGTGCCCTCGGCGATCACCAGGCCACCGCCGCTGCCGCCCTCGGGACCCATGTCGATGACCCAGTCCGCGGTCTTGATGACATCGAGGTTGTGCTCGATGACGATCACCGAGTTGCCCTTGTCGACCAGTCCGGACAGCACCTTGATGAGCTTGCTGATGTCCTCGAAGTGCAGTCCGGTGGTCGGCTCGTCCAGGACGTAGACCGTGCGGCCGGTGGAGCGCTTCTGGAGCTCGCTCGCGAGCTTCACGCGCTGCGCCTCACCGCCGGAGAGCGTCGGCGCGGACTGGCCGAGCCTGACGTATCCGAGGCCCACGTCGTGGAGCGTACGGAGATGGCGGGCGATCGTCGGGACGGCCTCGAAGAACTCCAGACCCTCCTCGATCGGCATGTCCAGCACCTCGGCGATCGACTTGCCCTTGTAGTGGACCTCCAGCGTCTCCCGGTTGTACCGCGCCCCGTGGCAGACCTCGCACGGGACGTACACGTCCGGCAGGAAGTTCATCTCGATCTTGATCGTGCCGTCGCCGGAGCAGTTCTCGCAGCGGCCGCCCTTGACGTTGAAGGAGAAGCGGCCCGGCAGATAGCCGCGTACCTTCGCCTCCATCGTCTCGGCGAACAGCTTGCGGACATGGTCGAAGACGCCGGTGTACGTCGCCGGGTTGGACCGGGGCGTACGGCCGATGGGCGACTGGTCGACGTGTACCACCTTGTCGACCAGGTCGTCGCCGTCGACCCGGGTGTGCCGCCCGGGGACCGACTTGGCGCCGTTCAGCTCGCGCGCCAGGTGGGTGTAGAGGATGTCGTTGACCAGGGTCGACTTGCCCGACCCCGAGACTCCGGTGACGGCCGTGAGCACCCCGAGCGGGAAGGAGACGTCGATGTCCTGGAGGTTGTTCTCCCGGGCTCCGTGCACCGTGAGCCTGCGCGTCGGGTCGACCGGGCGCCGGATGTCGGGCATCGCGATGGCCTTCTTGCCGACCAGATACTGGCCGGTGATCGACTCGTCGTTGCCGAGCAGTTCCTTGAGCGAGCCGGAGTGGACCACCTTGCCGCCGTGCTCACCGGCGCCGGGGCCGATGTCCACGACCCAGTCGGCGACCTTGATGGTGTCCTCGTCGTGCTCGACGACGATGAGCGTGTTGCCCATGTCACGGAGCCGGACCAGCGTCTCGATCAGCCGGTGGTTGTCGCGCTGGTGCAGGCCGATGGACGGCTCGTCCAGCACGTACAGCACGCCGACGAGTCCGGAGCCGATCTGGGTGGCGAGCCGGATGCGCTGCGCCTCACCGCCGGACAGAGTACCCGCCGCGCGGTTCAGCGAGAGATAGTCGAGGCCGACGTCGACGAGGAACTTCAGCCGCTCGTTGACCTCCTTGAGCACCCGCTCGGCGATCTTCTTGTCGCGGGCGTTCAGCTTCATCCGGCCGAGGAATTCGGCGCACTCGCTGATGGACATCGCGGCGACCTGGGCGATGGACTTCTCCATCACCGTGACCGCGAGGACGATCGGCTTCAGCCTGGTGCCCTCACAGGTCGGGCAGGGCACCTCGCGCATATAGCCCTCGAAGCGCTCCCTGCTGGAGTCGCTCTCGGCGTCGGAGTGCCGCCGCTTGACGAACTGCACCGCGCCCTCGAAGGCCGGGGTGGTGTACGCGCGCTCACGCCCGTACCGGTTGCGGTAGCGGACCTCGGTCTGGATCTTGTGGCCGAAGAGCAGGGCCTTCCTGGCCCGCTGAGGCAGCCCGGCCCACGGGACGTCCGTACGGAATCCGAGGGCTGCGGCGAGCGCGTCGATCTGCCGCCCGAAGTAATCCTTGGTGTGGCCGTGCGACCAGGGGTGGATCGCGCCCTCGTCGAGGGACTTCTCCTCGTCGGGGACGATCAGCTCCGGGTCGACCTCCATCCGCGTACCGATGCCCGTGCAGTCGGGGCAGGCGCCGAAGGGGGAGTTGAAGGAGAAGGAGCGCGGCTCCAGTTCTTCGAAGGAGAGGTCGTCGTACGGGCAGTAGAGGTGCTCGGAGTACATCCGCTCACGCTCGGGGTCGTCCTCGGGGAGGTCGACGAAGTCGAGCACGACCATGCCGCCGGAGAGCCCGAGCGCCGTCTCGACCGAGTCGGTCAGCCGGCGCTTGGCGCTGTCCTTCACCGTGAGACGGTCGATGACCACCTCGATGGTGTGCTTCTCCTGCTTCTTCAGCGTGGGCGGCTCGGAGAGGTGGATGGTCTCGCCGTCGACCCGGGCCCTGCTGTAGCCCTTGGTCTGCAGATCTGCGAAGAGGTCGACGAACTCGCCCTTGCGCTCACGCACCAGCGGCGACAGCACCTGGAAGCGGCTGCCCTCGGGCAGGCCCAGCACCTTGTCGACGATGGCCTGCGGTGACTGGCGGGAGATGGGGCGAGAGCACTCGGGGCAGTGCGGCTTGCCGATCCGGGCGAAGAGCAGCCGCAGGTAGTCGTACACCTCGGTGATCGTGCCGACCGTCGAGCGCGGGTTGCGCGAGGTCGACTTCTGGTCGATGGAGACGGCGGGCGACAGGCCCTCGATGAAATCGACGTCCGGCTTGTCCATCTGGCCGAGGAACTGCCGGGCGTACGAGGAGAGCGACTCCACGTACCGGCGCTGGCCCTCCGCGAAGATCGTGTCGAACGCGAGAGACGACTTGCCCGACCCGGAGAGCCCGGTGAAGACGATGAGAGAGTCGCGGGGAAGGTCGAGCGAGACGTTCTTGAGGTTGTGCTCGCGAGCGCCACGGACGATGAGACGGTCGGTCACGCCGGTCCGCACCTTTCTAGAGAGAAATGGGGGAACTGAGCCCCTGTCCCAGGGTATGGGGGGCGCCACAGCGGTGTACGAAGCTTTTTCGACTCCGAGCGTATAGCACGCGCATTCGATTTACGGACGGTCGGCGACTCCTTCACCCGAACGAGTGCCGAGGCTAGGCTCGGCCGCATGATTGATCACGAGCACGACCTGGCAGCTGTACGTGAAGCGACGGACCGGCTCCTCGGCGCGACGGTGAAAATGGACGACCTCACCGCCGCCGAACCGTCACGGCTGCCCGGCTGGAGCCGGGGCCATGTCCTTGCACACCTTTCCCGTAACGCCGACGCGCTCGTAAACGTTCTCCAGGGCCGTCCCATGTACGCAGACAGCGAAACCCGCGACCGGGACATCGAGCGAGACGCACCCCGGCCGCTCACCGAACAGCTGGCCGACCTGCGCGAGAGCGCGGCCCGCTTCCTGGCCGCCGCCGCCGAGCCGGCCGACTGGTCCCGCACCGTCACCCTGCGCAACGGCGTCACCGACTCCGCCTCCCGGGTGCCCTTCCGCCGCTGGGTCGAGATCGAGCTGCACCATGTCGACCTGGGAATCGGCTACGAGCTCGAGAACCTTCCGGACGAATTCGTGGCTCGCGAGATCGACTTCCTCGCGGAGCGGTTCGGCCGTCATCCGGAGGTCGTTTCCACGGGTCTGGCCACCGGCGACGGCCGGATCTGGACCACGGGTGGCGGCGCCGAGGGCCCGTCTGTCGCGGTCCGCGGCCCGGCGCCGGAGCTGCTCGGCTGGCTCGCCGGGCGCCGCGACGGCTCGGCGCTGAAGGTCGACGGCGGCCCTCTCCCCGTACTGCCGCCGCTATAGGCTGAGACGTATGACGTACAGCGGAGCGGTCAAGGTCGGCGGACCTGCGGATGTACACGAGTTGACGGACCTGATGATCTCCAAGGTCGCCGTCGGCCCGATGAACAACAACGCGTATCTGCTGCGCTGCCGGGCCACCGGCGAGCAGCTCCTGATCGACGCGGCCGCCGACGCCCCCACCCTGCTGCGGCTGATCGGTGACGACTCCATCGCGTCCGTCGTCACCACCCATCGGCACGGCGATCACTGGCAGGCGCTGGGCGAGGTGGTGGCGGCCACCGGTGCGCTCACCTATGCGGGGCGGTACGACGCCGAGGGCATCCCGGTCCCGACCGATGTGCTGGTCGACGACGACGACACGATCCGGGTGGGGCAGGTCACCCTGACCGCGCGTCATCTGGTCGGTCACACCCCGGGCTCCATCGCACTGGTCTACGACGACCCGCACGGCGCCCCGCATCTGTTCACCGGGGACTGCCTCTTCCCGGGCGGGGTCGGCAATACCCGCAAGGACCCCGAGGCGTTCGCGAGCCTGATCCACGACGTGGAGACCAAGCTCTTCGACGTGCTGCCTGACGAGACCTGGGTCTATCCGGGCCACGGCCACGACACGACGCTCGGCGACGAGCGTCCGCAGCTGCCCGAGTGGCGCGCCCGCGGCTGGTGACATGAGAGTGCGGGTGAACGGTCGCGCCGCCCACCCGCACCGCCGCATCAGGCCTCGACGCGGGAGCTCTTCCCCGCCTCACGGTCGGCCTCGGCCGCGGCCTGCTTCTTGTTGGCGAGGAGGCTGGTGATCGTGGTGATCACCAGCACGCCGCAGATGACGCCGAGGGAGACCGGGATCGAGATCTCGGGGACATGTACCCCGGACTCGTGCAGAGCGTGCAGCACCAGCTTGACGCCGATGAAGCCGAGGATGACCGACAGCCCGTAGCTGAGGTGGACCAGCTTCTTCAGCAGACCGCCGATGAGGAAGTACAACTGCCGCAGCCCCATCAGGGCGAAGGCGTTGGCGGTGAAGACGATGTACGGGTCCTGGGTCAGCCCGAAGATCGCGGGGATGGAGTCCAGCGCGAACAGCACATCGGTGGTGCCGATGGCGAGCATGACGACCATCAGCGGGGTCAGGACGCGCTTGCCGTTGATCCTGATGAAGAGCTTGGTGCCGTGGTACCTGTCGGCGACACCGAAGCGGCGTTCGATCGACTTGAGGAGACGGTTCTCCTCGAAGTCGTCCTCCTCCTCACCGGCCCGCGCCTCCTGGATGAGCTTCCAGGCGGTGTAGATCAGGAACGCGCCGAAGATGTAGAAGACCCACGAGAAGTTGGCGATGACCGCGGCGCCCGCGGCGATGAAGATCGCTCGCAGGACCAGTGCGATCAGCACGCCGACCAGCAGCACGCGCTGCTGAAGGTGGGACGGCACCGAGAACTTCGCCATGATCAGGACGAAGACGAAGAGGTTGTCCACGCTGAGCGACTTCTCGGTGATGAATCCGGCGAAGAACTCGCCCGATGCCTGGCTCTCGCCGAACACGAGCAGGCCGAGTCCGAAGAGCACAGCCAGCGCGATCCAGACGATCGTCCAGATGCCTGCTTCCTTTGTCGTCACGTCATGAGGCTTGCGCCCGATGAAGAAGTCGACGGCGATAAGGGCTGACAGACCAAGAATGGTCAGCACCCAGAGGGTCCACGAAACGTCCACTGCGCCTCCGGCAGTTCGCTACGGCTACTGATCAGCGTCGTCGCTGCCGGAGGTCTCTTCCACCCGGGTGCACGGGGTGCGCACCACGGGCCGACGCCCCGGGACCGGTCACAGTCCGTACTGACGGGCACGTCGCGTATGGGAGTACTCCCCTCCGTTCGAAGAACAGTACAGGGAACACCAAGAAAAGGTAAAGTCCAGCAAAAAGATCTTTCAAAAGTGCAGGTCAGGGATGGTTCAACGGGTCAAGGCCGCCCGCTACGACGGGCGGCGGCCACCTGGGCGAGCACGTTGTGCAGCACCCGGCTGCCCGGCGGAGTCCTCAGCGGCTCGTACGTCCAGGCGTGGCCGACCCAGGGATCGGCCAGGTGGTCGTCGGCGACCGGGGTGATCCGCAGCAGGGAGCGCCAGAGCGGGTCGAGCACCGGCCCGTACGCGCTCGCGTCCTCCCGGTCCGCGACCATCAGCAGGTGGACACCGACCGAGGGGCCCTCGTCCGCGAGGTAGCGCAGCTGGGTGACGGCCCGGTCGTCGAAGCCGTGCGGGAAGTCGTTGACGATCAGCAACTGCTCGGCGGTGTCCAGGTCCGGCGGCAGCGCATCGGCGGCGCCGGACCGGATCGCCATCTGCACGAGGTCGACGCGCCGGGTGAGGTGGGCGAGGACCGAGGCCACTCCCCCGGCGCCGGCGGCGGGGGGCGCGGCGAGCACCCCGGAGTCGACCAGGGGCGCGAGCGCCGCTGTGGCCGAGCCCGCGGGGTCGATGACATGGACGGAGAACTCGCCCGCCGGGTAGACGGCGAGCAGCCGGGCCGCGTGCGCGACGGCGTTCTCCATGGCGAGGCGGCGGAGCTGGTCCGGACCGGTCAGGGCCGCCGCCTCGGAGGCCGTACGCCCGCTGTCGACCCAGATTCCGCGCTCCAGCGGCAGCCGTACCAGCAGCGGGATGCGCAGGTCGGCGCTCTCGGGCAGATGGAGGTCGCCGATCCGCAGGGCCATGGGGATCTCCATCGGGACGCGGTAGGCGTGCCAGACGGGGTTGTCCCAGCCCGCGTACGCAGCGGGGAGTGCGGGTTCGACGACGGCGGACTCGGCAGCGAGCTGGGCGAGATCGCGGTCGAGCGCCGCGCGGGCCCGGTCGGTGAGCTGGTCGCGCTTGGTGCGGGCCTCCTCGCGGGCCCGGTCGCCCGCTCCTCCGATCCGGTTGCGCGGGTCGGACAGGACCCGGTCGAGCTCCTGGTCCATGCGGGACTCGGCGAAGTCGACGGCGCTGCGGTACGCGGCGGTGGCGCGGGCCAGGTCCTCGAACATGCCCCAGACCTGGTTGTAGAGGCGCTCCTCCATGGACCAGCCGGTCGCATCCCCGGCGACGGGCTGGGCGGGCCGGCCCGGTTCGGCGGGCGGTGCGGTGGGCGGGGGCGGCGGAGGCGCCGCGGACTGGCGGCGCGGGTGCGCGTAGTTGATGGGGCCACCGGTGGCGGGACCCGGGGCGGGCCCCGCGGTGGGGACCGCGCCGTCGGCCGGCCGGGCCTGTGCGGGGTCGGGCAGCGGGGTGGCCGCCGGGGCCGGGTCGCCGATCGGTGCGGCGGGAGGTGTCGCGGGCGCCTGCTGGCCGGAGGCCGCGCCGGCGTGGCGGACCCGGTCGCCTTCCGGGGTGCGGGGCGGGGGTGGCGCCACCGAGCGGGCCATGCCCCGGGCGACCGCCTCATGGACCGACCGGGCCAGCTCCTGCGCACCGGACACCCCCTGGTCGGCGAGCATCGCGGCGAGACCGCCCGCATAGCCCTGGCCGACCGCGCGGACCTTCCAGGCGCCCTGGCGGCGGTAGAGCTCCAGGGCGGCGACAGCGGACTCGCTGTCGAGACCGGTGAGGGTGAAGGTGGCGATCTCGGTGCCTTCGAGGCCCGTGACAGCGACGAAGGGTGCGGCGACCGCGCCGAACCTGACCGGGCCGCCGACGCCCATGGGCAGCGCCAGCAGCACGGTGACGCGGTGCACCGAAGCGGGCAGTGCGTCGAGGTCGACGGCGAGCCGGTGCCCGGCGGCGGCCTGCTTGGACACTTCGAGTCCGGGCAGCTGGGGCGAGCCCGGGTGGGCGATCCACTCGATGCCGTGCACCGTGCCCTGCTCGTCGCCCAGCGTGGCACCCGCCACGACGGGCGTACCGGCCGATACCCGGATCTCCAGACGGGTCTGGGGCAAGGTGTGATTCTGCCCCCGGACCAGCTCGGCCGTCATTGCTCTGTCCCCTCGACGAGTTGCTGCTGCGCGGCGCGGCGCGCTGTCTGTCGGCGAGATGCCGTGGTGCGGTGCCATGCAGGGGCAGCTCCCGGCGGCCGTCGCCTCCGGGAGCTGCCCCTGCCGATACGGACCCGAGCGGTCCGGCTGTGCCCAGAGCTTGTGTCGGAAATCCCGCCTGCCCGGCGGCGTCTGGCACGCACGCCCTAGTGCCCCTCCCGGCAAGCTTTGCCCCGTCGCGCCGCCCAGCACGCACGCTCGCCGCGTTGGCCAAAAGCCCTGGTAGCTCCTTCCCCAAGCTCTCAGCTTCGTTCGAGCAGGGGAGACCCCATCCAAGGACTTCCGGCCGCCTTGCGACCGCACGCACTGGACGACGCTCCTCACGGGGCAAACATTGCCGATCACGGCACTAGAGGTGCGGCAGGATCGCCGGCATCAGGTCCTGGAAGGTGCGGCCGTTGGCCGGGTTGCCGAGGGCGGTCATCTGCCACCCGGCGCCCACGCGGTGCACCTTGGCCATGATCTGGGCGGTGTACTGGCCGCCGCCGTCCAGCGTGTAGCGGGCGAGCTCCTGGCCGTTGGTCTCGTCGACGATGCGGCAGAAGGCGTTCTGCACCTCCTGGAACGTCTGGCCGGTGAAGGAGTTCACCGTGAAGACGATCTGGTCGATGTGGACCGGCACCCGCTGCAGGTCGACGAGGATCGCCTCGTCGTCGCCACCGGAACCGGCGCCGCCGACCAGGTTGTCGCCGGTGTGCTTCACCGAGCCGTCATCGCTGACGAGGTGACGGAAGAAGACCACGTCGACCGGCTGCTTGTCGGCGAACAGCACCGCCGAGGCGTCCAGGTCGATCTCCCGTGTGCGCGACCCGAACAGACCGCGGCGCGGCGCCGCCTGCCAGCCGAGCCCCATCCGTACCGCGGTCAGGGTCCCCCCGTCGCTCTTCTGCAGGCTGATGGCCTGACCCTTGGTCATGTTGACCGTCACGCGCTGTCCCCTCTCCGCTGACCCGCACCGGTCCGTGCGGCTGCCCAGCACCCTACGCAGCACGCCGAAGGCGCAGCAGCTTCCGGGCGTTTTTGTGTCGGTCTTGCAACACACCGGCTGCGATGGGTCAGGCGAGGCCCGCCTCCCGCATCTGGCGCAGCTCCTTCTTCAACTCGCCCACCTCGTCGCGCAGTCGGGCGGCCACCTCGAATTGCAGGTCCGCGGCGGCTGCCCGCATCCGGTCGGTCATCTCCTCGATGATCCCGGCGAGCTCGGTGGCGGGCCGGTCCGTGGCCACCGCGCCGGCCTTCTTGGCTCCGGCAGCCTTGCCCGCCTTGCCCGCCATGCCGCTGAGCGCGGGAACGGGCGCCTTGACGGCCTTCCCCTGGCGGTAGCCGGTGCCGAGCAGCTCCTCGGTGTCCATCTCTTCGCGGGCGATCGTCGCGACGATGTCGTTGATCTTCTTGCGCAGCGGCTGCGGATCGATCCCGCGCTCGGTGTTGTACGCGATCTGCTTCTCCCGGCGCCGGTTGGTCTCGTCGATGGCCTTCTCCATCGCCGGGGTGATCTTGTCCGCGTACATATGGACCTGGCCGGACACATTGCGGGCCGCGCGGCCGATGGTCTGGATGAGGGACGTCCCGGAGCGCAGGAAACCCTCCTTGTCGGCGTCGAGGATGGCCACCAGGGACACCTCGGGCAGGTCGAGACCCTCGCGGAGGAGGTTGATGCCGACCAGGACGTCGTATTCCCCGGACCGCAGTTCGCGGAGCAGCTCGACGCGGCGGAGCGTGTCGACGTCGCTGTGGAGATAACGGACCTGGATGCCCAGCTCCAGGAAGTAGTCCGTGAGGTCCTCGGCCATCTTCTTGGTGAGAGTGGTGACCAGGACCCGCTCGTCCTTCTCGGTGCGCTTGCGGATCTCGTGCACCAAGTCGTCGATCTGGCCCTCGGTGGGCTTGACAACGACCTCCGGGTCGACGAGGCCGGTGGGGCGGATGATCTGCTCCACGAACCCGTCGCCGCGGGACAGCTCGTACTTGCCCGGGGTGGCGGAGAGATAGACGGTCTGACCGATCCGCTCCGTGAACTCCTCCCACCTCAGGGGGCGGTTGTCGAGGGCGGACGGCAGCCGGAAGCCGTGGTCGACGAGGCTGCGCTTGCGGGAGGCGTCGCCCTCGTACATCGCGCCGATCTGCGGCACGGTGACATGCGATTCGTCGATGACGAGCAGGAAGTCCTCGGGGAAGTAGTCGAGGAGGGTGTTGGGCGCGGTGCCGGGCTCGCGGCCGTCCATGTGCATCGAGTAGTTCTCGATGCCGGAGCAGGTGCCGATCTGGCGCATCATCTCGATGTCGTACGTGGTACGCATCCGCAGCCGCTGGGCCTCCAGCAGCTTGCCCTGCTTCTCCAGCTCGTCGAGGCGCTCCTGCAGCTCCTGCTCGATGCCGTTGACCGCCTTCTCCATTCGCTCCGGGCCTGCCACATAGTGGCTGGCGGGGAAGACGTAGAGCTCGTGGTCCTCGCTGATCACCTCGCCGGTGAGCGGATGGAGGGTGGAGAGCGCCTCGATCTCGTCGCCGAACATCTCGATACGGACGGCGAGCTCCTCGTAGACCGGGAAGATCTCGATGGTGTCGCCGCGCACCCGGAAGGTGCCACGGGTGAACGCGACGTCGTTGCGCGTGTACTGGATCTCGACGAAGCGACGCAGCAGCTGGTCGCGGTCGATCTCCTCCCCCACCGTGAGCGGGACCATGCGGTCCACGTACTCCTGCGGCGTACCGAGGCCGTAGATGCAGGAGACCGAGGCGACCACGACGACGTCGCGGCGGGTGAGCAGCGAGTTCGTCGCGGAGTGGCGCAGTCGCTCGACCTCGTCGTTGATCGACGAGTCCTTCTCGATGTAGGTGTCCGACTGCGGGATGTACGCCTCGGGCTGGTAGTAGTCGTAGTACGAGACGAAGTACTCGACGGCGTTGTTGGGGAGCAGCTCGCGGAACTCGTTCGCCAGCTGGGCGGCGAGGGTCTTGTTCGGCGCCATCACCAGGGTGGGGCGCTGCAGCTTCTCGATCATCCAGGCGGTGGTCGCCGACTTACCGGTGCCGGTCGCGCCGAGCAGCACGACATCCTTCTCACCTGCCCGGATACGCCGCTCCAGGTCGGCGATGGCAGCGGGCTGGTCACCGCTGGGCTGGTAGGGACTGACGACCTCGAAAGGCGCCACCGAACGTTCGATCTTCGAAACGGGCCGCATGCAACCACGGTACGACCCCCCACTGACAACCGGGCTCGGTCACCAGTCCCGGGGCGGCGGGGAATCCCGGTGCTGCGACTGGAACGACGCCGGGTCGGCGTGGGTACCGAAGCGCGGGACCTGGCGCTGGGCGGGGATGCCGGGGGGCCGGCCGGCGCCGACTCCGTTCCGGGGGTCGTCCCAGCCCGGGGAACCCATCACCACCAGGGGATCGAACATGACGACCACCGCGGCAAGCAGGAGGAAGCAGGCCGGACCGATCATCAGCGGGATCAGGGCTGAGATCGGCCCGCTGTCGGTCACGGAATCCGCGGTGGCCGCGGGGTGCAGATGGACGCTGAGCGCGGCCATGCCTGTGTAGTGCATCCCGCTCACGGCCACACCCATCACCACGCCGGCGCCGAGGCTGGGCAGGAAGCCGTGGATGGAGACGGCCGACCACAGTGCGGTCGTGGAGGCGACCACGGCGATGACGACGGAGAGCGAAACGGTGAGCGTGTCGTACTC
This sequence comes from Streptomyces sp. NPDC051020, assembly GCF_040683105.1. Classification (NCBI taxonomy): domain Bacteria; kingdom Bacillati; phylum Actinomycetota; class Actinomycetes; order Kitasatosporales; family Streptomycetaceae; genus Streptomyces; species Streptomyces sp. NPDC051020. The sequence goes on from NZ_JBFBCG010000025.1 coordinate 46,116, forward strand.
GAGCGTTCCCTGGAGGCGCATGCCGGCCATGCCGAGGTAGTGCATGGTGGCCACGCCGAGTCCGGTGATGGTGCCGCCGGTGACCAGGGCCATGGAGGTGGCGCCGCGGTAGCCGACGATGAAGATGCCGATACCGACCATGACGATCGCGATGGCCAGGCTGGCGAACGTGATCGGGATGTCGTAGCCGATCGGGGTGTCGTCGACGCTGAAGCCCATCATCGCGATGAAGTGCATCGTCCATATGCCGGATCCGATGGAGGTGGCCCCGAGGGCGAGCCAGCCGGCCTTGAAGGAACGCTCGGTGCGCAACGACCGCGTCGTGCAGCGCAGTCCGAGGGCCGCCCCGAGGCACGCCATGAGGAACGCCGCAATGGGCGTCACCACTCCATAGCTGAAACCGTCGATTGTGCCCTGCATGCTCGTACGCCCTTCGAGGAGGCCCGGGTTCGGGGTGCACCTGAGGCGCACGTCCCGGCAAACAAACAGAAGAGCTGCATTTTAGACCGACCGTCACATGGGGGGTGGGATCAGGAGCAGGGCTGGGTGCGTGCATCTGCACGGCGGAGGATTGAGCCATCGCGGAGCCATGGTGATGGACGACAACGCGGCAGATGTGCGTGCCCGGCCCCACGACGCCGCCCCCCATGTGCCGGTCGGTCCTATCGACCCGGAAACCGGCCCGTGACTCCGCCCTGCCTGCCGCGTTCACGTGATGGCCACCCTTCGCCCGCCCCTCGTCGGGTGGCGGCGGTCACGCTCGGCCCGTCCGTCACTCTGCCGCAAGGAGTACACGTGCACGCACGCACCGCAACCGTCTCCCTCGCCGCCGCCCTGCTGGGCGTCGGCGCGCTGCTGCTTCCCACCCCCCATTCACCGGCCACGGGCACCGGCTCGGCCACGGGAACGGAGGCAGTGACCGGCATCCGGACGGCCGGCGCGCGGGCCATCGGGACACCTGCCGCGGCCCCGGTCGTCTTCGCCCACCGAGGCGCCTCGGCGTACGCGCCGGAGAACACCCTGGCCGCCGTCGACGGGGCCGACCGCCTCGGCTTCGACTGGGTGGAGAACGATGTCCAGCTCACCAGGGACGGTGTGCCGGTCGTCATCCACGACACCGATCTGAAGCGGACCACCGACGTCGAGGACGTCTTCCCGGACCGTGCGCCGTGGGCGGTCAAGGACTTCACGGCCGCGGAGATCGCCCGGCTGGACGCGGGCAGCTGGTTCGGTGCGCGGTACGCCGGGACCCGGGTCCCCACGCTCACGCAGTACCTGGACCGGATCGGGCGCAACCGGCAGAAGCTGCTGCTGGAGATCAAGAGCCCGGAGCTCTATCCGGGCATCGAGAAGGAGACCCTGCGGGTGCTGCGCCGGGCGGGGTGGCTCGAGCGCGATCACGTCAGGAGCCGACTCGTGATCCAGAGCTTCGCCGCGGGCAGTCTGAAGAAGGTCCATCAGCAGCGTCCGGACGTCACCACCGGCTTCCTCGGCACCCCTGCGATCGCCCATCTGACGTCGTACGCGGCGTTCACCGACCAGATCAACCCGTCGTACACATCGATCGGCGCCGCCTACGTCGCCGCTGTGCACGCGCTGAAGGGCGCGCACGGCAAGAAGCTCAGGGTCAACACCTGGACGGTCGACGATGCGGCGACCGCCGCGAAGGTGGACCTCCTCGGCGTGGACGGGATCATCACCAACACCCCTGATGTGGTGCGCGAGGCGACCGGCTGACGACCGGAGGGCGCATCCCGCCCCCCGTTGTCAGTGGCCGGCCGTACGGTGGATTCCATGAACAGCAACGGGGGTGCCGGCCGAGGCGATGCCGGCGGCAGGGTCGAGTGGGCCGTCGTCGGGAGCGACATCGGGCCGCTGCTGCTTGCCGCGACCGACGCGGGGCTGGTGAGCGTGGTCTTCCACGCCGGGCCCGCGGTGCGGGACAGAGCGGTCGGGCAGTTGCGCACCCGTCTCGGGGCGGAGCCGGTGGAGGCGCCTGGTTCCGGGCGCCTCGCCGAGCCGATACGCCAGCTCGCGGAGTACTTCGCCGGGTCGTTGCGGGAGTTCTCGCTCGACCTGGACTGGTCGCTGACCACGGGATTCAACCGTCAGGTGCTCCGCGAGCTGGCGACGGGTGTGCCGTACGGAACAGTCGTCGGGTACGGGGATCTCGCCGAGCGGGCTGGGCAGCCGGGCGCGGCGCAGGCGGTCGGGGCGGCCATGGGGTCCAACCCACTGCCCGTCGTGGTGCCCTGCCATCGGGTGGTGGAGAGCGATGGCGGACTCGGCGGGTTCGGCGGCGGTCTGGAGACCAAGCGGCAGCTGCTCGCGCTGGAAGGGGTTCTGCCGCAGCCGCTGTTCTGAGCCGGTGTGCCCCGACCGGCCCGGAACCCATTTTCGTACCCCCGTGCGGGCTGGCACACTCCGTCAGTGACCAACAACCTCGATGCACCTGACTCCCCCACCGAACCCACCGGACCTGGCAAACCCGGCGAACCCGGCGGGCCTACCGCGGCCGCACCCGTCACCGCAGCAGAGCTGCCCGCTCTTCGGCGCAGGACGTCCGCGGTGCTGATCGCCTCTCAGATCCTCGGCGGCCTCGGTGTGCCCATCGGTATCGCCCTGGCCCCCGTGCTGGCAACACAAGTCAGCGGCTCCGAGGCACTGTCCGGTCTCGCGCCGACCGCGTCGGTGACCGGCACGGCGCTGCTGTCGTTGCCGCTGGCCGCGCTGATGACCTCGCGGGGCCGACGCCCCGGCCTCGTTCTCGCATATCTGATCGGTGCGCTGGGCGCGGGGCTGGTGGTCGCGGCCTCCGTCGTGGGCAGCTTCCCGTTGCTGCTGCTCGGCATGGCCGCGTTCGGTGCGGGTTCGTCGGCCAATCTGCAAGCGCGGTTCGCCGCCGCCGACCTGGCCGAGCCGGACCGTCGCGGCCGGGCGATCTCCACCGTCATCTGGGCCACCACGATCGGTTCGGTCCTCGGCCCCAACATCGCGGCTCCGGCGGGCCGGGTCTTCCGGTCCACGTCCATACCCGAGACGGCCGGGCCGTTCCTCTGGGCTGCCGGGATCTTCCTGCTCGCCGCAGTGATGGTCGCGGTGCTGCTGCGGCCCGATCCGCTGCTCACCGCGCGTGCGCTGACCCCGCAGGACAGCCGGTCCGAGGGCGGCCGTTCGCTGCGGGCGGGCATCGCGGCGGTGCGGGCCTCGCCGATGGCCCGGCTGGCGCTGGTGACGGTGGCCGGAACGCACACCACGATGGTGTCGATCATGGTGATGACCCCGGTCGATCTGGGCCACCACGGCGCGGACCTGCAGCTGATCGGCCTGGTCATCAGCGGCCACATCGCAGGCATGTACGCGTTCTCACCGGTGATGGGCTGGCTCTCCGACCGCTTCGGACGGCTCGCCGTGATCGGCCTGGCCGTCGGGCTGCTGTCCTGCGCCGCGCTGCTGGCCGGCACCGCCGGTCCCAGTCATGGCCAGACAGCCGCCGGTCTGTTCGTGCTCGGGCTCGGCTGGTCGGCGGGCCTGGTGGCCGGTTCGGCGCTCCTCACCGACTCCGTGCCGCAGCCCGCCCGCGCCGCCGTGCAGGGTCTGTCGGACCTGACCATGAACACGGCGGCGGGCATCGGCGGTGTGGTCGCCGGAGTGATCGTCTCCCAGGCGGGTTACGGCTGGCTGAACGCGGCCGGCGCCTGCCTGTTGCTGCCGATGGCGGCACTGGCGCTGCGCCGGGCGCTGTCCCGGCCCGCCACCACCTGACCGGGCCGGGGGGACCGGAACGTGACCGGACCGCGCGAACCGGGAGCGGCACCGGACCGCAGGCGCCCGCCGGACAGGCTCCGGGTACTCAGAGGCTGATGTGGTACGCCTTGCGCAGCGTCTCGTGCACGGTCCACGTCGTACGGTCGCCCTCGCGCAGGACGCAGGCGTCACCCGGGCCGATCTCCAGCGTCTCGCCGTCCTCGACCACGACGGTCGCGCGCCCGCTGACGACCACGAACAGCTCGTTGGCCTCGGTGTCGGTGACCACGCCGGGCGTGATCTGCCAGATGCCCCGCAGCTGCTTGCCGTCCGGCGACTCCCAGAGCACCTTGCCGGTCACCACGGGCTCGCCGGAGACGATCTGAGCAGGGTCGAGCGGTTCCGGTTCGAGGTCGGCGTCCGGGATGTGCACAACGAAGGAAGCGGGAACTTGATCAATTGTGGTCATGGTCGGTCACCCTAGCGACCGAGTCGGGACGTCGTGCCACCAGGACCGGCTGGAAGAAGCCAGTGCCGCGACCGGCAAGGTTTGCCCGTCAAGGAGCGGCGGCCGTGCGTGTGATCGCAAGGCGGCCGCAAGTCCTTGGATGGGGCCTCCCCTGCTCGAACGAAAGCTGAGAGCTTGGGGAAGGAGCCACCTGGGCTTTTGGCCAACGCCGCGAGCGCGCGTGCCGGGCGTCGCGACGGGGCAAACCTTGCCGGTCGCGGCACTGGGCCCGTCGTTCTCGTGCGGGTGCGCCGTCTGGTTGCCGCGGTGGTGTCGACATGGCGCTCGTGGCGCGGACGACGGCGTCGAGCAACGCGTCGCGGAAGGCAAGAGCCCACAGTCGGCGGCTGTTCGGCTCCCGGGACACGTTTGAGGTCGGACCGTCCGCGACAGGGATGTGGACATGTCATCGAACGCGCCGCAGCGCGCCCACCCGTACGCACCGGCCCTCTCCACCGAGGTTCGGGAAGCTCTCGCCGCGCACCGCCCCGTCGTGGCACTGGAGTCGACGATCATCGCGCACGGTCTGCCGCGACCCCGGAATCAACGGGTCGCGGAAGAGCTGGAAGAGCTCGTACGGTCCGCGGGGGCCGTCCCCGCGACCATCGCCGTGCTGGACGGCAGGGCCCATGTCGGCCTGGACAAGTCCGAGTTGGAGCGGGTCGCCGAAGATCCGACGATGCGAAAGCTCGGGCACCGGGACCTCGCTCCGGCACTGGCGGCGGGAGCGAGCGGGGCGACGACCGTGTCCGCGACCGCGTTCCTCGCGGCTCGTGCGGGGCTGCGCGTCTTCGCGACGGGCGGCCTCGGCGGTGTGCACCGGGGGTGGACCGAGACCCAGGACGAGTCCGCGGATCTCCGGCTGCTCGCACGGACCGACATCACCGTGGTGTGCGCGGGCGTGAAGTCGATCCTGGACGTCCCCGCGACGCTGCAGCGCCTGGAGACACTCGGGGTCGGAGTGCTCGGCTACCGCACGGAGCACTTCCCCGGCTTCTATCTCAGCAGTTCGGGGGAGCCGGTGGACTGGACGGTGCGCACGCCCGAGGAGGTCGCGGAAGTGATGCGGGCCGGGGACACGCTCGGCGGTCCCCCCGCAGCGCTGATCGTCGCCAACCCCGTACCGCAGAAGGACCAGCTGGATCCCGCGCTGCACGACCGCGTACTGGCGGAGGCGCTGAACGCGTGCCGGGAGCGCGGCATCGCGGGCCAGGCCGTCACACCCTTCCTGCTCGACCATCTGATGCGGCAGACCGAAGGGGCGTCGCTGGAGGCCAACGTCGCGGCGGTGCGCGGCAACGTATCGCTTGCGGCGCGGATCGCCGTCGCCTGGGCCACGATCCACGAGGGACCGCTGGAGCGGGACCCGGCAGGATCCCAGTGACCGGTGGCGGCCTTCTCGTCGTCGGGGACGTGGTCACGGACGTGGTGGCCCGGCATGTCTCGCCACTCGTCCACGGCACGGACACGGCGGCCCGGATCAGCACGCTGCCGGGCGGGTCCGGCGCCAATGCCGCCTGCTGGGCGGCGCGTTCGGGCTGCCGGGACGTGCGACTGGTGGCGCGGGTGGGCGCGGACTCCGCGGCCTGGCACGAGGATGTGCTGCGGCGGGCGGGGGTACGTCCTCTGCTGGTGGTGGACGACGGGGCGCCGACCGCCACCGTCGTCGCACTCGTCGACTCCGCGGCCGAACGCACCTTCCTCACCGACAGCGGCGCCGTGCTGCGCCTCTCCCCCGCCGACTGGTTGCCGTCCCTCCTCGACGGCATCGCGCATCTGCATCTCTCCGGCTATCTCCTCTTCGCCGCGACGAGCCGCGCGACGGCCCTGCTCGCCCTGCGGGAGGCCCGACGGCGGCACATCCCCGCGAGCGTGGATCCAGCCTCCGCGGGCTTCCTCGCCGAACTCGGCGCCGACACGTTCCTGACGGCCGTGGAGGGAGCGGAGCTGCTGCTGCCGAACGCGGACGAGGCCCGGCTGCTCACCGGGCTCCCCGAACCGGCTGACGCCGCCGCCAAGCTGAGCCTGATGTTCCCTCAGGTCGTCGTCACCCTGGGTGAGGAGGGCGCCCTGCTCGCCGCCGGAGGGACGGTGACCGGACACGTTCCGGCCGTTCCGGTGCGCGCAGCGGTGGACTCCACCGGGGCGGGCGACGCGTTCACCGGAGGGTTCCTCGCGGCGCGGCTGGCGGGGGCGGACGAGGCCACGGCCGCGGCGGCAGGCTGCCGGTCGGGGGCCGAGGCGGTCGCAACGGTCGGCGGCCGGCCCGGCGGCTGATCTACCGGCCCCTGGGCAACCCGGTCCAGGCGGGGTGGAGCGGATCGTCGGCCCGGACGACCGCGTCCGCACGCCCGGCGGGCTCCACCTCCTCCTCGTACCGCGCGAAAGCGGGCAGAGTCCACCGCTCGCTCTCCTCGGTGCGCCGCCGCAGCGCACCCGGCGAGAGCCGCAGATGGAGACTCAGGTCGAACGGGAACCAGTGCCCGAGCAGCAAGGGCCCATGCATCACCAGCACGCCGCCCTCAGGAAGGTGTCGATACGGGCTGCGGGTGGCCCGGTCCGTCACCGGGTCCCACAGATCGGGCAGCACCCGCCCGCTGCCGCCCCGCTCCAGCGGCCCGAAGACCTCACGCCAGAGGGCTCCCGTGTCGAACCAGCTGTCGACGTACGAGTCGGGGTCCCGCTTGCCGTACTCGTAGCGCAGGCTCGCAGGGCGCAGAAACCCCTCGGTGGACACGACGAGCACGGCACGGCCGCGGATCCTCAGCTCCTGCGCGACACGCTCGGCCGGCTCCTCGGTGCGGGCGGCTGGAGCGCCGTCGATGCCGACCTTGAGCCACGGCCCGCCGTCGGACGGCTTCAGCCCGTCGGCGTACGCGGCAACGGTTTCGGCCAGCCGTTCCCAGGTGATCGCTTCGAATCGCACCCGACCATCATCGCCCCGGCGTCGGCGCGCCGGCGTCGGCCGTCCCGCCGGCGGATTGCCTCGTCATGGCCGCGCGGGGGCGGCATGCCTTCCCCCTGGTCCGGAGCGGGAGCCGGGGCGCCATGCGCCGAGCGCCTGCGCCAAGTGCTGCGCGAGGGCCGCACGGCGCGCCGGGAGGAGACCGCCCGTGCTCGCCCTGTCCTACGCCTTCGGCCCCTCTCCGTCCATGGCCCTTCACCCCTGCCCCCGTGTGGGGAGACGCTCGCCGGGTCGGCGTCGTCGGCGGGCGAGCGTCACACGCTACGTCACTTCTGCGCGCCGCAGTCCACCGCTTCCGCGTCGTCGGAGAGTGCGCTTCCCTCGGGCAGCAGATAGGTCACCCAGAGCACGACCGGCTCGGTGCCCAGATTCCGTCCGATGTGGCGGTGCTTGGCCCCGGACGGTTCGATGAACGAGGTACCCGCAGGCGTCACCTCGACCGAGCAGTCGTCCAGTGTGCGCGTCAGCGTCCCCGACTTGACGACGGCGATCAGCTGGCCGCTGTGGGTGTGCCAGCCGGTGGAGCCGCCCGGCTCCAGGGTGATCGTCCGGAAGGTCACATCCGTACGGCCGTTCGGCGTCTTCACCTTCAGCTTGCCGACCGATGTGCCCTTCGCGACGATCGTGCCGCTCACCCCGCCGCCGGGGGTGGCGAGTGCCGCCGACGGCACGAAGCCGAGCGCCGCCACACAGCCGCCGATGACCAGGGTCTTACCCACTCGCCCATGCGGCCCTGGCCGTCCTTGCCATTCCAGCTGTTCCTGCAGCCCCTGCCGCCTGCCGATCCTCACCCGAATTCCCTCCGCCGCGGCGCCCTGGACATCCCAAATAACCCGACGCTACCCGGGAGTTGATCCTCGGAATCACTAGGACACAGAGGTCTTCGAGAAGGCCGCCACGAAGGTGCTCACCTAGGGCGTGTTTCGAAAGTCCCGCCTGCCGGGCGGACAACGCTACTTTCGAAACACGCCCCAGTGCCGCGACCGGCAAGCTTTGCCCCGTCGCGCAGCTCAGCGGCCAGCGCCCCCTCGCCCACGACCTCGACCCGCCCGTCCTTCACGGCCTCGACGAGGGTGAATTCGCCTCGTCCGAGCGCGAGACAGACCTCGTCGTCGAGCACGAGCCGGACGTCCGCGTGAGCGGCCGGCCCGTCCCCGTACACCCCCGTACCATCGACCGGTCCGCTCGATCCATTCACGTGCACGTGGAACTCCCCCTCATCGAGGCGGACTTCGACGACTCCCACGTGAGTCAGCCCGTCCAGCGCGCGCAGCAGCGGCAGCGCGAACCAGTGCGCCCGCACCGCATCCGTCGGCCGCCGCTCGCCGATCGCCGGCGCGCCCCACTCGGCGAGCGCGGCGAGGACCGGCAGCAACCCGTGGCCGCGCTCGGTCAGTTCGTACACCGACGCGGCGGCGGGCGGCGGCAGCCTGCGGCGGGTGGCCAGGCCGCCCTGCTCCATGTCCTTGAGCCGGGACGCGAGGACGTCCGTACTGACGCCGGGAAGGTCGGCGTGCAGATCGGTGTAGCGGCGTGGCCCCGCCAGCAGTTCACGGACGATCAGCAGGGTCCAGCGGTCCCCCACGGAGTCGAGGGCCCGCGCGGTGGCGCAGAACTGGTCGTAACTTCGGCGGCGCGCGGGGCGTGCGGATGGCTGCTGCTGACGTGGCATGCGACGCAGTCTAGACATGTTGTTGGACTTTCCAAGCCCAAGCTTGGTAAAACCAAGTATCGCAATCGGGTCGGGGAGGCACCGCATGGAATTCCGGCAGTCCAGCAAGCTCAACGAGGTCTGCTACGAGATCCGTGGCCCGGTCATCGAGCACGCCAACGCCCTGGAGGAGGCGGGCCACAGCGTGCTCCGCCTCAACACGGGCAACCCCGCGCTCTTCGGATTCGAGGCGCCGGAGGACATCGTCCAGGACATGATCCGGATGCTCCCGCAGGCCCACGGCTACAGCGACTCGCGCGGCATCCTCTCCGCCCGCCGCGCGGTGGCGCAGCGCTACCAGGCGATGGGGCTGACGGATGTCGGCGTGGACGACATCTTCCTCGGCAACGGGGTGTCCGAGCTGATCTCCATGTCCGTACAGGCGCTGCTGGAGGACGGCGACGAGGTGCTCATCCCGTCGCCCGACTATCCGCTGTGGACCGCGGTGGTCACCCTCGCGGGCGGCAAGGCCGTGCACTACACCTGCGACGAGGCGTCGGACTGGAATCCGGACCTCGCCGACATGGCGTCGAAGATCACCGACCGCACCAAGGCCGTCGTGATCATCAACCCGAACAACCCGACCGGCGCCGTCTATCCGCGCGAGATCCTGGACGGCATCCTCGACCTGGCGCGCAGGCACGGTCTGCTGGTCCTCGCGGATGAGATCTACGACCAGATCCTCTACGACGACGCCGAGCACCACAGCGTGGCCGTCCTCGCCCCCGACCTGGTCTGTCTCACCTTCAGCGGTCTGTCCAAGACGTACCGGGTGGCGGGGTTCCGCTCCGGCTGGATGGTGGTGTCCGGACCGCAGCAGCACGCCCGCAACTATCTGGAGGGCCTGACGATGCTCGCCTCCATGCGGCTGTGCCCGAACGCCCCCGCGCAGTACGCCATCCAGGCCGCGCTCGGCGGCCGGCAGTCCATCCGGGAACTGGTGGCCCCGGGCGGCAGGCTGTACGAGCAGCGCAACCGGGCCTGGGAGAAGCTCAACGAGATCCCCGGAGTGTCGTGCGTGAAGCCGAAAGGCGCGCTGTACGCGTTCCCGCGCATCGACCCGAAGGTGCATGCGATCGTCGACGACGAGAAGTTCGTCCTCGATCTGCTGCTGCGGGAGAAGATCCAGGTGGTTCAGGGCACGGGCTTCAACTGGCCGCGGCCCGACCACTTCCGGATCCTGACCCTCCCGTATGCCGACGATCTCGACGCGGCGATCAGCCGCATCGGCCGCTTCCTGAACGGATACCGCCAGTGACCTGCCCCGCCTGCCGGTTCGCCGTCCATACGCAGTTCGCCTCGCCCGAACTCGTGGGACCGATCGTCGAGGGCGGACTCGATCCGGCCGCCGACCCGGGCTGGGCGGACTCGGGGGCGGAATCGCCCACCGAGTACGCGCGCTGGGCAGGTCACCTGTGCGGTGTGACCTGTCTGCGCATGGCGCTCGGTGCCGACGCCCCGCCGCTGTTCGCCCTGCGTGACGGAGCGCTCGAGTACGGCGCGTACACGGAGGATGCCGAGGGGACGATCCGGGGCCTGGTCTACGCGCCCTTCGCACAGTACGTGCGGGACGTGCACGGCCTCGATGCCACCGTCCACCGCCACTTGTCGACGGACGAGATCGTGGCCCTGCTGGACAAGGGGCGGACCGTGATGGCGTCAGTGCACTACGCGATCCGGTATCCGGAGCAGCCCGCGCCGGGGCGGGGCGGACATCTGGTGCTGCTGACGTCTCGCACGCCGGACGGCAGGAGAGTCCATTTCCAGAACCCGTCGGGCACGACGGCCACGACGCGGGCCGCGGAGCTTCCGCTGCCCGACTTCGAGCGGTTCTTCGCGGGGCGCGGGGTATCGCTCGCCAACGGCGCGCGACGGGGGCCACGGACGGGAGCGGGCCCGGGGGCGTAGCCGGCCAATGCGGTCGCTTCTGAGCTGCGGATGACGCTGCCAAGCCGGGGGAAGAACACGGAATTCAGCCGGGCAGTGCCGCGGTGAGGTCGACCTCGATCAGCTGTCCCCACCGAGCCGCGCGACGCCGAGCAGGGTGCTCGCGGTGGTGAACGCGGGCCCGATGCCTGAGCCGGTGAGCCGGCGCCAGGCGGCTCCAAGGTCCGTGCCGTCGTCGCTGACCACGTAGATGACCGACCGGACGACCCGGGAGGGCTCGGCACCCACGGCCGCCAGGGCGACGAGCGCATTGGCCGCCACCTGATCGATCTGGGCGTCGAGGTCGCCCGGTCCCACCAGTGCGCCGGAACGGTCGAGCGGGCACTGCCCGGCCAGGTACGCGGTCCGGCCCGCCTCCACCACAGTGATGTGGTGATAGCCGGGCGTGGCGTGCAGCTTGTCCGGATTGATCCGGCTGATCTCCGCAGTCATGCGGATGAGTCCGACAGCCCGGGCCACGGGGCGCACCGGGATTTCGGCGGGCCCGCAGGCCGATCCGTACGGGTGGTTTCCGACGGATGCCCATGTCCTGCCGCCGTCCGGTGGGGACCGCTTGTCACAGTGAGCCGCGCGCATCCGCGTCGCAGGCCCACGCAGACTCCCCCACAGACTCCGCCCTCACCGGCTCCGAACGGAGGTCACCGCCGTGCCTCGCTTCCCTCACTTCACCAGCACGAAGGATCTCACCGACCCGAAGCAGCACACCGCACTCACCGCGGCCGCCGCGGCCCTGGCCGTACTGGCCGTGGGCACGCCCGTCGCGTACGCCACCCTCGGCAACGATGCCCCCTCCGCCTCGAAGTCGGCGACATCGGCCGGCGCCGCTCGCGGGAAGGCCTACATCGAGACCCGGTTGCTCTTCGGTACCGAACGTCCCGATGGCGGGCCTGATGTGACAGACCGTCAATTTCTTGCGTTCATCGACGAGGAAGTCACGCCACGCTTCCCGAACGGCCTGACCATCCAGGACGGCCGCGGGCAGTGGCGGGATTCCCACGGATCGATCGAACGTGAGCGCCGTTACGAACTGACCCTGCTCTACCCGGCGTCCGAGGCACGCGTGCGCGACGTCCAGATCGAGCGGATCCGGAACGCCTACGAGAAGGCGTACGCCCAGGAATCGGTGGCTCGGATCGAGGAGCGCGCGAACGCCGACTTCTGACCCCGCGCCGCACCCCGCTCATGTGGCCGTACGGGCCCCGCGCCCGTGCGGCCGATTGATCCGGCGCGCCAGCCCGTGCGCTCCCGCGACGGCCACCGGGAAGAACGCCAGCGCCGCAGCCGCCGTACCGACGCCGCCGCTCTCGATACCGGCCGCCTTCAACCGCCGCAGGGCCCACAGCGAGTACGGGATGACAACGGTCGGCGACGTGGCGACCCCCGGTGTGTAGCCGCGGTACGCCACTGCCTGCGCCATGTGCACGACGCCGTGCAGCCCGAATCCGACCAGCACGGTCCGGAAGAACGGGCTGCGACCGCCGGTGCGCGCCCCGTCCGCCGACGCTGCCGCCATGACTCCACCCATGAGGCCGATGGCGACATTGGCGTCCCGCTGCGAGAGCTCCATTCGCGCCCAGACCCGTTCGGGCACTCTCGGGAATCGCTTCTGGAGCCGCGGCCGGGCGGACCGCGCCCAGCCGGCCATGGTGGCCAGCTCCTCCAGATCGTTGGCCACCCAGGCGGCGAGCAGCCCCCAGGTCACCGCCTTGGAAACCTCGGTCTCCGTCATACCAGCCCCCCACCGTCGCAGTACGATGACGACACCATACAACACAACGCAACGTTGCGTTGCTTTTCTCTGGAGTGCCCATGGCCGCCGATCAGACCGTGAACCGCCGCCCGGGCAAGGGCCCTCGTGCCGCCGAAGCGATCTTCGACACCACACTGCGCCATCTCGCGGAACGCGGATACGCCCGTCTCACCATTGAGTCCGTAGCTCAGGACTCCGGGGTCAACAAGACGACGATCTACCGTTGGTGGCCCTCGAAACCGGCGCTGCTGCGGGCGGCCATGCTCCATGCCCGGGTCCTCGACTTCGACATCCCCGATACGGGCAGTCTCCGCGGTGACCTGATCGCCCTCACCGAACAGATCGTCGGCCTGCTCACCGACGAGCGTACGGAACCGGTCGCCCGCGCCATGACCGCGGGCACCGGCCTGCCGGACGACGAACTCGCCGCGCTCACCCGCGACTTCTTCGCCGACCGGTTCTCCCGCGAGCAGCCGGTCTTCGCCCGCGCCGTCGCCCGTGGTGAACTCCCGGAGGACGCCGACCCGATGCTGCTGATGGACCTGATCGCGGGGGCGGTCTGGATGCGGGTGCTGCTCCGCCGCGAACCGGTACCGCCGGACTTCGCCCGCGATGTCGTCGCTGCCGTGCTGCCTCGCTGAGTGCGGTCCCGGCACGGTCCAGTGGTGTGCCGCGGCCGGGTCACCGGGACCAGTCGCATGCGCGGAACAGGGCTGTCTTCGTCTCTGCCTGCGCAGCTGACAGACAGCCAGGGAGTTCTGGCTGAGCCGGTGTCAGCGGCCGAGCAGCGCCATGAGTGCGCCCACCGGGTCGGAGTCCGGCATCGCGCGAGGCCACCAGTCGTCCTTGTCCCGGTCCGATTCGTAGCCGTACCAACGGCCGTCGCGCCCGAAGCGGAGCTGAAGGGTGCCGCCGGGGCGGGTGAGGCGGTTGCGCCAGGGGTGGAAGCGGGGGAAGTCGGTGGCTGCGAGCGCGGGGCGGGCCCGGTCGAAGGGACCGGCCGGGGGGTCCCAGGGAGTTTCCAGGACGTCCAGCCCTTCGGCACCACCCTGGCGCCAGGCGGCGACGGCGCGGGCCAGGTCGGTGGTGGTACGGCCGGTGGCGTAGGCGAGCTCGCGGTAGAGGGCACGGGTGGTGGCGGTGAGCCCGGCGGTGGGGCGGGCGGCGGCCAGCCGGACGGCGTCCTGCCAGGGGGTGAACCCGGCGAGCGGATCGTTTCCGCTGGTGAGGAGCGTGAGCGCGCGGGCCGCCGCGTCAGTGGCGAGGTGGTCGAGGGCGAGCGGGTCGCGGGCGCCGGGCAGTTCGGGGTACGAGGGCGGCTGGCCGGGATGCGCGGGTTCCGGGAGCGGGGAGGGCAGCGGCGGCAGGAATCGGTCGGCGAACGCGTCACGCGCCGGCACGGAAGGGATGGCGGCGGCCGTGGGCCGTTCCCGGGCGGAGTGCGCGGCGTTGCGCCGGCCCAGTTCCTCGACGAGTTCGCGCTCGCCCCGGCCGCGCAGCAGCAGCAGGACGAACGGGTCGGTGTCGAGCAGGCGGGCCATCTGGTAGCAGAGGGCGGCAACGTGCTTGCAGGGCCAGCCGTGGTCGGGGCAGGAGCAGCTCGGGTCGAGGTCGTCCGCGGCGGGCAGCAGTCCGACGCCGGCCTCGGCCGCCGTGTCGACCAGTCCGTGCGGCATCTCCTTGGCAAGCAGCGCAGAGAGATGGCCAGGCCGCTCGGCGACGGCGTCGAGGAAGGTGTCCCAGCAGGTTTCGGTGAGGGTCCGCAGCCGCAGTTCGGTCCGGTACGGGCGGGGGCGGCTGCCCTGGACGTAGGCGACGACGCGGCCGGGAGTCACGGTGATCGCGGCGACATGGCCACTGTCGGCGTACGTACGGCCGCGAGCGAGGCGCCCCTCGTCCATCGACAGGGACTCCAGCGCCGCCACCCAGGACCGGCCCCACCAGCTGTCCGCGAACGGTGCGCCGCCGTCGGACGTGCGGGGCGGCACGGCGTCGAAGGTGCGCCGCAGGTCGTCGGGGCCCGGGCGGGCGCGGACATACGACGCGGGCCGGGACCGGGGGCTCATGACGGCCTCCGGAGCGAGACGAGATCGGCGAGGTCACGATCGCTGAGTTCGGTCAGCGCGGTCTCGCCGGTGCCGAGCACCGCGTCGGCCAGGGCCTGCTTGGCCGCCAGCATCTCGCCGATCCGGTCCTCGACGGTGCCCTCCGCGATCAGCCGGTGCACCTGGACGGGCTGGGTCTGGCCGATGCGGTACGCGCGGTCGGTGGCCTGCTCCTCGACCGCCGGGTTCCACCAGCGGTCGTAGTGGATGACGTGAGCGGCGCGGGTGAGGTTCAGTCCGGTGCCCGCCGCCTTGAGGGAGAGCAGGAAGACGGGTACCTCGCCGGACTGGAAGCGGTCCACCATCCGTTCCCGTTCGGCCACCGGCGTACCGCCGTGCAGGAGCTGGGACGGGACGGCGCGCGAGGCGAGGTGGGCGGAGAGGATCCGGGCCATCGTCACGTATTGGGTGAAGATCAGCACGGAGCCGTCCTCGGCGAGGATCGTGTCGAGGAGTTCGTCCAGCAGAGCAAGCTTGCCGGAGCGACCGATGAGGCGGGTCGGCTCCTCCTTCAGGTACTGCGCGGGATGGTTGCAGATCTGCTTGAGCGAGGCCAGCAGCTTCATGATCAGTCCGCGGCGGGCGATGCCTTCGGAGGCCTCGATGAACGCCATGGTCTCGCGTACCGCCGCCTCGTACAGCGTGGCCTGTTCGCGGGTGAGGAAGACGGGGTGGTCGGTCTCCGTCTTGGGTGGCAGCTCCGGGGCGATGCCTGGATCGGACTTCTTGCGGCGCAGCAGGAACGGCCTGACCAGCCGGGAGAGACGCTCGATTGCTTCCTCGTTACCGAGTCCTGCCGCGGTGCCGGTGTTCTCGACGATCCGGGCGTGCCGGGCACGGAACGCCTTGAGGGGGCCGAGGAGCCCGGGGGTGGTCCAGTCGAGCAGGGCCCAGAGCTCGGAGAGGTTGTTCTCCACGGGGGTGCCGGTGAGGGCGATCCTGGCCGGGGCCGGGATGGTGCGCAGCGCCTTCGCGGTGGACGAGTGCGGATTCTTCACGTGCTGCGCCTCGTCGGCGACGACAAGTCCCCAGCTGTGCTGGGCGAGTTCGGCGGCGCTGGACCGCATCGTTCCGTACGTGGTCAGGACGAAGCCGTCGTCGGGGTCGTCGAGCGTGCGGTCGGTGCCGTGGAAGCGGCGGACGGGAACACCCGGGGCGAAGCGGTTGATCTCCCGGTGCCAGTTGCCCAGGAGGGAGGCGGGGCAGATCACCAGGGTGGGTGCGGGGTGCGCGCGGCGCAGATGCAGGGCGATGACGGTGATGGTCTTGCCCAGTCCCATGTCGTCGGCGAGGCAGCCGCCGAGGCCGAGCGATGTCATCCGGTCGAGCCAGGCCAGCCCGCGCAGTTGGTAGTCGCGGAGCGTGGCGTCCAGCCCGGGCGGCGGCTCGATGGTGGCGTCGTCGGCGAGGATGCGGGTGCGGAGTTCGGCGAGGGCACCGGCGGGCACCGCCTCGACCTGTTCGCCGTCCACCTCCGCGCTGCCGGTCAGCGCGACGGCGAGGGCGTCCACCGGGTCGAGCAGGCCGAGCTCACGCTTGCGTGCCTTGCGTACGAGCGCGGGGTCGACGACGACCCACTGGTCCCGCAGGCGCACCACCGGGCGGTGGGCCTCCGCGAGGATGTCCATCTCCCGCTCGGTGAGCTGCTCGGCGCCAAGCGACAGCTGCCAGTTGAAGGAGAAGAGCTGCTCGGCGTCGAAGAACGAGGTGCCGTCGGTGGCCGAGCCGGGCGCGGGCCGTACGACGGCGGCGGCCGTGAGGGAGCGGACGAGTTCGCGCGGCCAGTGGACGCTCACGCCTGCCGCCGCCAGCCGCGTCCCGGCGTCGCTCAGCAGCTCGTACAGCTCGTCCTCGGTGAGGGCGAGCACGTCGGGGACCGGCTGGTCCAGCAGCCGTTCCAGCGGCGCCCAGACGCGGGCGGCGCGGCGCAGTGCGAGCACGGCGTCGATCCTGGCCCGCGGCCCGAAGGGTTCTCCGCCACCGCCGTCCCACAGTGCGGCGGCGTCGATGACGTATGTCGGGTCGGCCAGGCTGTGCACCTGCGTGACCGCCGCGGCGGCATGCCGCGCGGCGCCGCGGTGGATGTCCGCGGCGTCTTCGGCGGAATCGGCGTCGGGGCCGCCGTACGTGTCGGCGGTGTCGAAGAGTTCGTACGCCGACAGGTCGAGCCGGAGCGACACCCGCACCCCCGCGTCCAGACCGGCAGCGACCTCGGCGGCCCAGTCGCGGGCGCGGGGCAGATGCTGGGCCTCGCGGGCCGCGAAAGGGGCCCCCATCGCGTACGCCGACGCAGGTGTCCGGGGCAGGGTGTCGGCGACCGCGTCGAGGAACGCACCGACCAGCGACTCGGGGTCCGGGAGCTGAAGCGGTGTGCGGCCCGGGAGCGGGACGGCATGCGCCTCGGGCGGCATGGCCGCGGCGATCGCGCGCAGATGGGCGATGTCCTCGGCGTCGCGCGGACCGGCCCGCCAGGCGTCGTGGTCCTCGGCCGTGAGACCGGGGACGAGCCGGCCGCGCGCCACCAGGTTGAGCCCATGGAGTGCGGCCGCTCCCCAGCAGCGGGCGGCCGGATGAGCGGACTGCCGGTGCCGGGCGCGGACCAGCAGGGGCAGGGCGTCGGCGACGGGCAGCAGGACAGCCGGCACCGCACCGACACGGACTTCGCCCTGCTGCCCGCGCCGCACGACGGTGATCTCGGCGCCCTCGGCCGGCCCGGCATCCGGAAGCGGACCGTCGTCCGGGTCCCAGAAAGCGACTCGCCCGTCCCTCGGCAGCGAGGCGGGCAGGAAGACGGCAGCGCACCGCAGGAAGCGAGCCGTGGCCGCGCCCTGCGCGTCCTGTTGCACACGTCCTGCCGAGGTCATCGCACCCCTCCCGTCCCGCGCTCGATCGTCTGATCTCACTGACTCCGCGAGTCTAGGCGGGAGGTCTGACAACCGGTCCTCGGCCGGCATTCGCTCAGGTCAGTGCCTGGCGAGTGGCTTCGGGCGGGCGACCCGCGTGGGCCCGGAGGCCACCGGCGCGGCGGCGGGTGCAGGTGCAGACGGAGGCGGCGGCGCGGCCGCAGGCACCCCGGGCGACATCTGTTGCGGCTGCGGCTCCGGCTGCGGTTGTTGTTGCTGCTGCGGTTGTTGTTGCTGCTGCGGTTGTTGTTGCGGTTGCTGCTGCAGCTGTCCGGGCTGCTGCGCCCGCTCCAGGAAGCGGAGCAGTTCCACCGGGAACGGCAGCACCAGTGTGGAGTTCTTCTCCGCCGCGACCGCGACCACGGTCTGCAGCAGTCGCAGCTGCAGCGCGGCCGGCTGGGCGGACATCTGGCCGGCCGCTTCGGCCAGTTTCTTCGATGCCTGCAGCTCCGCGTCCGCGTTGATGACCCGCGCGCGCCGCTCGCGGTCGGCCTCGGCCTGGCGCGCCATGGAGCGCTTCATCGTCTCCGGCAGCGATACGTCCTTGATCTCCACCCGGTCGATCTGGACGCCCCAGCCCACCGCAGGGCTGTCGATCATGAGCTCCAGTCCCTGGTTCAGCTTCTCCCGGTTGGACAGCAAGTCGTCGAGGTCACTCTTGCCGATGATCGACCGCAGGGATGTCTGCGCCATCTGCGACACCGCGAACCGGTAGTCCTCGACCTCCACGACCGCGCTCGCGGCGTCGACCACCTTGAAGTAGATGACCGCATCCACCCGCACCGTCACGTTGTCCCTCGTGATGCCGTCCTGTGCGGGCACGGGCATCGTCACGATCTGCATATTGACCTTCCGCATGTGCTCGATGCCGGGAAGGATCATGGTGAATCCGGGGCCGCGCACATCGTTGCGCAGCCTGCCGAGCCGCAGCACAACGCCCCGTTCGTACTGCTTCACGATCCGCGCAGCGGCCAACGCGTAGACCACACCCGCGGACGCCGTCGCCGCTATCGCGACCACCAGTTCTTCGACCATGACGGACCCCTGAAAGCCGGAAACGCCTAATTTGCACCCCTATTATCACGTTATGCCCATTAAGTACACGGGGCGAACCTCGGCCCACGCGATGATCACCCGGCAGGCCCTGCACCGGATGCCGGCGCCGCCGGGAGCGGGCAGGGTGACCATCGTCAGCACCTGATGTACGGACGAGCCGGACGAAACAGACGAGGACCCGCCCATGCCCGTGATCGATCAACGACGCCGCCGTCTCGGCATCGCAGCCGGGACCGCGCTGCTGACCCTCACCGTCGCCGGCTGTTCCGGACTCGGTCGTACCGCGGTCGGGCCGGTCACCTACGTCACCGAGCGAAATTCCGTGATCAGGTTGAACAGCCCCTTGGTGAAGGGCTGCCACCGGCTCTTCCCGGGTGCCAAAGCAGTGAGCAACGGGACCCTGATCGACATCATCCTGTACCGGACACAGGACTGCACGGGCCCGGGGACGACGTATCTCGCCACCACGTTCACCGATGTGAACGCAGCGACCTCCCTCCCCTGGCGCAGCTTCAGCACGGTCCACTGACCGCGGTGGCGGCGAGCCGCCGCAGCCCGGCACCGAGGCGCATCCGCGGGACGCCGTTCGGTGCCGGGCTGCGGCGGTGCACGTACGGAGGCCGCTCGCCCTACGCGCGCCTGCGGATGAGCGCGACCAGCCGTGCCGTTCTGTCCCGCTGCTCCCGGGCGATCAGGACGACCAGCCCGATGAGCAGTGCGGGCATGATCGCGTTCACCGGATCGAGCAGCGTCAGCTGGACGATGGAGGCGCCGGCCAGCAGTCCGGCGAAGGCCATCGCCGCGACGCCGGACAGCAGGGGAACCAGCAGGGCGATGGCTCCCGCCATCTCCAGGGCGCCGATGAGGTACATCGCACCATGGCTCCAGCCCATGCGGTCGAAGGACTCGACCGCGGTTTCATGGGCGATCAGCTTGGCGAACGCGCTGAAGGCGAAGAACAGGGCGAGTACAACCCGCGCGACAGTCAGCGCGACCGCACCGCGGCTGCGTGCGGTGTTCTCCGTCGTGGCGTCGGTGGTCGTCGTGTTCGTCGCCGTCGTGGTCTCGGACATCGGGGTCTCCTCGAAGAAGCGTCGCGTGGTGTCGCGTACACAGGGGTAGACCCCACCGCCGTCCGAAACTCATCGCTCCTCCCCCGCCTGGGGCCTTTCGTCGGGAACAGGCCGGACCAGACCCCGCGAGCCCGGCATGATCCACACGCGAGGCCCTACATCGGCAGGGCCCGCACCCACACCCCGTCAGCCGTGAGATACCGGTCGACGGTCAGTCCCGCTGCCTCCAGATGCCCCTCGAACTGTTCCTTCGTCAGCTGACGCGAAAGAAAGGTCTGGGTCCATCGCGCATCGTCGAAGACGTACTCCGCGCGCACCGCACACACCTCGTCGCCGACGGGGTCCGCCGAGACGATCCGTACGGTGCAGCCGGACGCGTCGACACGCTCCCGCGGCAGATCGGTGTGGTAGTCGATGCCCTCACGCTGCAGCAGCACGACGCCACCCTCCCTGACGTGCCGTCGGCAGACGCGCAGCATTCCGTCGCGCACCCGGTGTTCGCTCGCATGCACCAGGAACGACGCCAGCATCACCACGTCGAAGGTCTCGTCGCCGAGGTCGAGCGACTCGATCGGGCTCTGCACCGTACGCGCGCCCCGTACGTGTTCCAGCATCTCCGGCGACTCGTCCACGGCCGTGACCTCGAAGCCGCGCTCGACCAGGGCATGGGTCACGCGGCCCGCCCCACAGCCGAGTTCGAGAATGCTCGCACCGGCGGGTACCGCCCCCGCGATCACATCCGGTTCGCCACCGGCGGAGAGCCGTCTGTACAGCTCGACCGCGCAACCGTCCGGAGTGATCGAGCCGGGTCCCGTCCCTGAATATCCCTCACGCACCCGTTGTCCGCTCATATGCAGCTGAACGAACGGCCGTTGGGCGTGGTTCCCGGCACGCGGCGCGTTCCCGCGCCGGGCTCCTCGCCGCCCGGTGTCCGTCAGCACACCGGATAGCGCTCCTGCGGCCACGCCACCGCCTGCTCGAACTCCAGGCACAGATCATCCGCCAGCTCGGCGATCACGGCCCGTCCCTCCGTCAGCACGAGCCAGGAGGAAGGGAGTTGCACGTCACCGTGATGAGCGCCGAGCAGATTGCCGCAGACCGACCCGGTGGAATCGCTGTCGCCCGAGTGGTTGACGGAGAGCAACAGCGACTCCGCCACCTCGTCGGCGCCGGGCAGCACCAGGGCGCAGTACACGGCGATGGCGAGGGCCTCCTCCGCCACCCAGCCCGCCCCCAGCGACTCCACCTTCTCGGCGGTCGGCGCCCCCTGCGCGGCCAGGTCGACGGCCGCGCGCAGCACCGCCGTAGTCTCCTCGTGCCCCGGGTGGCGGGCCAGCAGCTCCATGGCGCGCAGCACGGCGCCCGCCATCGAGTCGCCCTCCAGCAGATGGGCGATGATCGCGGCGAGGGCCCCGGCGGCGAACGCACCGGTCGGATGCCCATGGGTGATCTGGGCACAGCGGGCGGCGAGCGCGAAGCCGGTCGCCGCTCCCTCGCCGATCAGGCCGAAGGGCGCGGACCGCATCACCGTGCCGCACCCCTTGGACCCGGTGTTGACCGGACCCGGCAGGCCGATCGGGCCCGTCGGGTCGGGAATGTGGCCGGCCGCGAGTCCGGTGAGGCAGGCGTTGCCGGGTGCCCGGCGGGCGTACAGGAAGCGCTGCTGCCGTAGCCACCCGGTCCGTACGAGGTCGTCCCCGCCGCGGGCGGGCGGCGCCGGATGGTTCTGGGTGTCGAGCCAGCGCAGATAGGCGTTGCGGACCATCGCGGTCTCGGCGCCGCCCATCCCCTTCGACATGGCCCGGGAGTGCGCCCTGATCAGCCCTTCCGCGGTGAACAGGGTCATCTGCGTGTCGTCGGTGACCCGGCCGACGACCCCGTCCCCGTCCGCGACAGGTTCCCGGACCCCCTGTTCCCCGTACGCCCGGCGGATACCGGCGAGCGACAGGAATTCCACCGGATTCCCCAGGGCGTCCCCGATCGCACCGCCGAGCAGCGACCCGCGGACCCGGGCCCGGCGGGTGGCGCTGTTCCCCCATGGTGTGCCGTTCACGGACGGTCCCCCACATTCTGTCGTCGTCGTTACTCAAAACCGCCGGCGCGGGTCCATCCTGGGAGGAGAGGCGATCACCATGCGTACCGGTAACGAACCGATGACCGCACGTAGTCCGCTGCGCCTGCGACTGTGCCTGAGTCTATGGGGCATGGCCTGGGCGCTCTTCGGCCTGACAGCCTTCAGCCTGGTCGACCGCCCGGGTTGGGCCGCGGCCTGCGGTCTGCTCCTGCTGCTGACGCTGGTGGATCTGGCAGTGATCGTCCACCACATCCACCAGGGCCCGCACTACCAGCCGGGCCGCAACATCCCCCCGTACGAACCGGACCACGGTGGACGCGGCCGGTACGGGCACTGACCTCCGGGTCCCGGCGCGGGGCTCCGTCATCAGGGACAGGAATCAGGGACAGGTCCGTAGGGGCAGACATCGACGCCGCACAGCCCCGGCCCGCGCACAGGCACGCCGGCGTCACCGCCCCGCAGGACCGCATCGGGCCCCGATCAGGGCCGCGGAGGGCCCGTCCTGAGAGCCGTGATCCTCATGGACGGGACCGTGGCGTCAGCCGTCCGTGTCGAAGCGGGCCGCTCGCAGATACTCCGGGTTCGGGTCGAGTGCGGCGGCCAGCCGGAAGTGACGCACGGCCTGTTCCGAACGGCCGGAGCGCTGGAAGGTACGGGCCAGCGCGAAGTGCGCGAACGCGTTGTCCGGTTCGCGCTCCAGAACGAGTTCGAATTCCAGCTCGGCCGGGCGCAGTTGGGCGGCGGCGAAGAAGGCGCGTGCGCGCAGCAGACGGGCGGCCGTGTTCTCCGGATGGGCCGCGATCACCGAGTCCAGGAGCTTGACCGCGCCCCGCGGGTCGCGCGCGGCCAGCAGGCGTTCGGCCGCGCGGAAGTCGATGACATGGGTTTCCGGGGTCCTCTCGGGCACGGTCGCATCCTTCCCTTCGTCAACCCGTTTCCAACGTCCGGCCGGGTGCCGGTATTCCGGTCGGTGGACCGGCCCGAGGCGGCCCGCCGTGTCAGTCCCGTCCGGAGACGGCCGCGGCCCGCTGCGTCAGTTCCGCCCAGACCTTGCGGACCTGTGGCTCCAGCGCCTCCAGCGGTCCGTCGTTGTCGACGATCAGATCGGCGACGGCCCGTCGCTGCTCGCGGGTGGCCTGCGCGGCCATCCGGGCGCGGGCCTCGGCCTCCGTCATGCCGCGCAGCCGCACGAGCCGGTCAAGCTGGGTCCCGGGGGCGGCGTCCACGACGACGACCAGGTCGTAGAGCGGGGCAAGTCCGTTCTCGGCGAGGAGGGGGACGTCGTGGACGACGACGGAGTCGGGGCCCGCCTCCCGCTCCAGTTCGGCTGAGCGGGCGCGGACCAGCGGGTGGACGATCGCGTTGAGCGTGGCGAGCCGGTCGGCGTCGGAGAAGACGATGGAGCCGAGCTTCGGCCGGTCCAGGGTGCCGTCGGCGGTGAGGATGCCATCGCCGAAGGCCTCGACGACGGCCGCGAGTCCGGAGGTTCCGGGCTCGACGACCTCGCGCGCGATCCGGTCGGCGTCGATCAGTACCGCTCCGTACGAGACGAGCAGTCGTGACACTTCGCTCTTGCCGGCGCCGATTCCGCCGGTCAGGCCCACTTTCAGCATGGTCGAGAGAGTAGCGCCGCCTCCGGGCGCCGTCATGGCCCGGTCACGCCGTCCGGGCCGGCGGTCAGCCGTCGCCCTCCCGCTCGGCGAGGAACCGTTCGAATTCGAGGCCGATCTCGTCGGCGGACGGCAGGTCGACCGGTTCCGCGACCAGGTTGCCGCGCGTCTCGGAGCCCGCGAGCGCGTCGTACTGGTGCTCAAGCCCCTCGACGAGCGAGACGAGCTCCTCGTCTCCCTGGTCGATCTGGCGGTCGATCTCCGTCTGCGTGCGGTGGGCCTCCGTGCGCAGGGAGTGCGCGACGGCCGGCAGAACCAGGCCGGTCGCGGCCGTGATCGCCTCCAGTGCGGTGAGCGCGGCGTCCGGGTAGGCGGAGCGGGCGACGTAGTGCGGCACATGGGCGGCGACGCCGAGGACGTCGTGTCCGGCCTCCATCAGCCGGTACTCCACCAGTGCCTCGGCGGAGCCGGGGACCTGTGCCTCGTCGAAGGGGCTGCGGTGGCCGGGCATCAGGTCCGTGCGGTTGCCGTGCGGCGTGATGCCGACCGGCCGGGTGTGCGGGACACCCATCGGGATGCCGTGGAAGTTGACCGCGAGACGCACCCCCAGCCGCTCGACGATCTGCTCGACGGCGGAGGCGAACCTCTCCCACTCCACGTCCGGCTCGGGCCCGGAGAGCAGCAGGAAGGGCGCCCCGGTGGCGTCCTGGACCACCCGGACGTCCAGCGTCGGGGTCTCGTACGCCGCCCAGCGGTCACGCCGGAAGGTCAGCAGCGGGCGCCGTGCGCGGTAGTCGACGAGCCGGTCGTGGTCGAAGCGGGCCACGACCTGGTGCGGCAGTGTCTCGAGGAGGCCGTCCACGATCTGCTCGCCGGTCTCACCCGCGTCGATGTACCCCTCGAAGTGGTAGAGCATGACCAGGCCGGCCGACTCCTGGGCGAGCGCCATGTCGACGACGGCCAGGCCCTTCGGCTCCCATTCGTACAAACTCTGCGGATCAGGCACGGTTACCGCTCCTCCTCGTATTCCTGGGGAAGAACGCCCGGCGGGACACAGGCATTCCCGGTCTGTGCCCTTTCACAGGGTGGTTACGCCAGAACGCGCGTGTGCGGTGCGGTGACCGCCATCCGCCCGGCCGCGGAAACGAGTGAGGCCCGCTCCCCGAAGGGAGCGGGCCTCACCGTCAACTACTGCAGCCGATGACCGGCCGGAGGGTCAGAGCGTCAGCTCTGGCCGCCCGCCAGCTTCTCGCGCAGGGCAGCCAGGGCCTCGTCCGACGCCAGGGCGCCGGAGTTGTCCGCGGACTCCGAGGAGTACGAGCCGCCGGCGCCGGAGGCAGCCGGGGCGCCACCGGCCGGGGCAGCAGCACCCTCGGCAGCAGCGGCCTCGTCGGCCTCGCGGGACTTGATGACCTGGGCGCGGTGCTGCTCGAAGCGCTCCTGCGCCTCGGCGTACTGCGTCTCCCACGCCTCGCGCTGGGTCTCGTAGCCCTCGAGCCAGTCGTTGGTCTCGGGGTCGAAGCCCTCGGGGTAGATGTAGTTGCCCTGGTCGTCGTAGGACGCGGCCATGCCGTACAGGGTCGGGTCGAACTCGACCGAGGCGGCGTCGGCGCCGAACGCCTCGTTGGCCTGCTTCAGCGAGAGGCTGATGCGACGGCGCTCGAGGTCGATGTCGATGACCTTGACGAAGATCTCGTCGTTGACCTGGACGACCTGCTCCGGGATCTCCACGTGGCGCTCGGCCAGCTCGGAGATGTGGACCAGACCCTCGATGCCCTCGTCGACGCGCACGAACGCACCGAACGGAACGAGCTTCGTGACCTTACCGGGAACGACCTGCCCGATCTGGTGCGTACGGGCGAACTGCTGCCACGGGTCTTCCTGCGTCGCCTTGAGCGACAGCGAGACGCGCTCGCGGTCCATGTCGACGTCGAGAACCTCGACGGTGACTTCCTGGCCGACCTCGACAACCTCGGAGGGGTGGTCGATGTGCTTCCAGGACAGCTCGGAGACGTGCACGAGACCGTCGACGCCACCGAGGTCCACGAAGGCACCGAAGTTGACGATCGAGGAGACGACGCCGGAGCGGACCTGACCCTTCTGCAGGGTCGTGAGGAAGGTCTGACGGACCTCGCTCTGGGTCTGCTCGAGCCAGGCACGGCGGGACAGGACCACGTTGTTGCGGTTCTTGTCCAGCTCGATGATCTTGGCCTCGAGCTCCTTGCCCACGTAGGGCTGGAGGTCGCGGACACGACGCATCTCGACGAGCGACGCCGGGAGGAAGCCGCGGAGGCCGATGTCGAGGATGAGACCACCCTTGACGACCTCGATGACGGTACCGGTGACGATGCCGTCCTCTTCCTTGATCTTCTCGATGGTGCCCCAGGCACGCTCGTACTGAGCGCGCTTCTTCGAGAGGATCAGGCGGCCTTCCTTGTCCTCCTTCTGGAGAACCAGGGCCTCGATCTCGTCGCCGACCTTGACGACCTCGTTCGGGTCGACGTCGTGCTTGATCGAGAGCTCGCGGCTCGGGATGACACCTTCGGTCTTGTAACCGATGTCGAGGAGAACCTCGTCCCGGTCAACCTTGACGATGACACCGTCAACGATGTCGCCGTCGTTGAAGTACTTGATCGTCTCGTCGATCGCCGCGAGGAACGCGTCCGCGTCGCCGATGTCGTTGACCGCAACCTGCGGAGTGGTGGCGGTGGTCTCGGTGCTGCTCGTCATGTGGGAAAGGGCTCCGGTACGGACAGTGAGTCGTAGGTACTGCTACGCCGAGAGCCCGTATCGCCTCTGCAGAAGCCGGACAGCCGAGGAAGCGCCCGACCCGGCGAGCGGGAGGCACCTCGTGAACCGAGGGGACATGCAACAGACGCAAGCGCGGCCTGCTAGGTCTGAGGCGCGCAGGCTCGCAGCGCAACTTGTAGCATACGGGGGCAGCCGGGCAGGGTCAATGCGCGAAGGCGCACACGGGGGGCACAAGGGCCCATACCCGGCACAATTCCTGTTCCCCGAGGCCACATCGGTCCCGGCCGTGTTGCGTGAGTACGGTTCCGTACTCAGGGGTACCCCCAGGTACGTACCGCGTGCGGCGGGGTGAAGGCAAACTACAACGACGGACACGATGAGCCAAGAGATCTACACCACCGAACCGGAAGCGACCCGCCGCAGCGCCGGCGAAGCGGAGAGCAGCCGGGCAAGTCGCGGCTGGTGGGACCGGAACGCCGACGAGTACCAGAGCGACCACGGCGCCTTTCTCGGCGACGACCGTTTCGTCTGGGGCCCGGAGGGCCTCGACGAGGCCGAGGCCGGCCTGCTCGGCCCCGCGGAGTCGCTGAGCGGCCTGGACATCCTGGAGATCGGGGCGGGCGCGGCGCAGTGCTCGCGCTGGCTGGCCGCCCAGGGTGCCCGTGCCGTCGCCCTCGACCTCTCCCACCGCCAGCTCCAGCACGCGCTGCGGATCGGCGACGAGGTGCCCCTGGTGGAGGCGGACGCCGGGAAGCTGCCGTTCCGGGACGGCTCCTTCGACCTGGCCTGCTCCGCCTATGGCGCGGTGCCGTTCGTCGCCGACCCCGTGCAGGTCTTCCGCGAGGTGCACCGGGTGCTGCGCCCGGGGGGCCGCTGGGTCTTCTCGGTGACGCATCCGATCCGCTGGGCGTTCCCGGACGAGCCCGGGCCCGAGGGCCTGTCCGTCGCGGCCTCCTATTTCGACCGCACCCCGTACGTCGAGCAGGACGAGCAGGGCAACGCCGTGTACGTCGAGCACCACCGGACCGTGGGCGACCGGGTGCGGGACGTGGTGGCCGGCGGGTTCCGTCTGGTCGACCTGGTCGAGCCGGAGTGGCCCGCCTGGAACCACCAGGAGTGGGGCGGCTGGTCCCCGCTGCGCGGAAACCTGATCCCGGGCACGGCGATCTTCGTCTGCGTACGGGACTGAGCTCCAGCCGGCACGGCTGAGCCCCGGTCGTGCGCGACCGGCCGCTCCCGCCGTAGGGGCCCGCGCACCCGTCGTACGACACTGGGGGCGTGATCCGTACCGACGCCCTCGACCGGCTGCCCGTCCGTACCGCCGTGCCCGCGCTCCGGCAGGCGCTCGACGACCGGGGTGTCGCGGTGCTCTGCGCACCGCCCGGCACCGGCAAGACGACGCTGGTCCCGCTGGTCGTCGCCGGCCTGGTCGGCGACGGCCCCGCGCGCCGCGTGGTGGTCGCCGAACCGCGCCGGATCGCGGCCCGCGCGGCGGCGCGGCGCATGGCGTGGCTCCTCGGGGAGCGGACCGGGGAGCGGGTGGGGTTCACGGTCCGCGGGGAGCGTGTGGTGGGGCGCGACACGGTGGTGGAGGTGGTGACCACCGGTGTGCTCCTGCAACGGCTCCAGCGCGACCAGGAGCTCGCCGGGGTCGATGCGGTGATCATCGACGAGTGTCATGAACGGCATCTGGACGCGGACACGGTCGCCGCCTTCCTCCTCGACGTACGGGAGGCGATCCGGCCCGATCTGCGGCTGGTCGCCGCGTCGGCGACGACGGACGCGCAGGGGTGGGCGCGGCTGCTCGGCGATGCGCCGGTGGTCGAGGCGCAGGGCGTGTCGCACCCGGTGGAGGTGGTGTGGGCGCCGCCGGTGAGGCCGGTCGGGCCGCCGCACGGGATGCGGGTCGACCCGGCGCTGCTGACGCATGTCGCCTCGGTGGTGCGCCGGGCGCTCGCCGAGCGGGTCGGCGACGTGCTCTGCTTCCTGCCCGGGGTCGGGGAGATCGGCCGGGTGTCGGGACAGCTGGCGGGGGTGCCCGCGGAGGTGCTGCAGGTGCACGGGCGGGCACCGGCGGCGGTGCAGGACGCGGTGCTGGCGGGCTCGTCCGAGGGGCGCCGGGTGGTGCTGGCGACCTCCGTCGCGGAGTCGTCGCTGACGGTGCCGGGGGTGCGGATCGTCGTCGACTCGGGCCTGGCCAGGGAGCCGCGTACCGATCATGCCCGCGGACTGAGCGCGCTGACGACCGTGCGGGCCTCGCAAGCCACCGGGAGGCAGCGGGCGGGCCGGGCGGGGCGTGAGGCGCCGGGCGCGGTGTACCGGTGCTGGGAACAGGCGGAGGACGGGCGGCTCGCCCGGTTCCCGTCACCGGAGATCAAGGTGGCCGATCTGGCGGCGTTCGCGCTGCAGGCGGCCTGCTGGGGCGATCCGGACGCGTCGGGGCTGGCGCTGCTCGACCCGCCGCCCGCCGGTGCGATGGCGGCGGCCCGCGAGGTCCTGACGGCCGTCGGCGCGGTGGACGCGGCCGGCCGGGTGACCGACCGGGGCGTACGGATGTCACGGCTCGGCCTGCATCCCCGGCTCGCCCGCGCGCTGCTGGACGGCGCGGCCGAGGTGGGCGGGCGCCGGGCGGCGGAGGTGGTGGCGCTGCTGAGCGAGGAGCCGCCGCGGGAGTACGGGGACGACCTGGCGGTGGCGCTGCGTACCGCCCGGCGGGGCGGCTGCGGCTACGCGGCACGCTGGCGGCAGGAGGTACGGCGGCTGTCGTCGTCCCTGGAAGGCGCCCGCGACGGTTCCGGCACGGGTTCCGGCACGGATGATTCCGCCGTCGGCCTGGTGGCCGCGCTGGCGTTCCCGGAGCGAGTGGCGCGGGCCCGCGGCGAAGGAACGTTCCTGATGGCGTCGGGGACGGGCGCGGAGCTGCGGGACGGATCGCGGCTGCGCAGCGCACCCTGGCTGGCCGTCGCGGTCGCTGACCGCCCGGCGCACGCGGCGTCCGCACGGGTGCGGCTCGCAGCCGTCATCGACGAGGACTCGGCGCGGCAGGCCGCCGGGCATCTGCGGTTCGCGGGCGAGGAGGTCAGGTGGGACGGCCAGGACGTGGTGGCCCGCTCCGTGGAACGCCTGGGCGCTGTCGAACTGTCCGTGCGCGCGCTGAAGCAGCCGGACCCCGCGCTGGTGCGGGCAGCGCTCGTCGACGGGTTGCGGCGCGAGGGGCTGGGCCTGCTGCGCTGGACCCGGGAGACCGAGCAGCTGCGCGAGCGGCTCACCTTCCTGCACCGGGAGCTGGGGGTCCCGTGGCCCGATGTGTCGGACGTCGCGCTGCTGTCGCGTACCGAGGAATGGCTGGAGCCCGAGCTGTCACGGGCCCGCCGCCGCTCGGACCTGGCCGGCATCGACGCCGGGCAGGCGTTGCGGCGGCTCCTGCCGTGGGCCACGGGCGAGGCGGCCCGGCTGGACGAACTGGCGCCCGAGCGAATCGAGGTGCCGAGCGGGTCCCGGATCCGGGTCGAGTACGGCGGGGCGCAGCCCGTGCTCGCGGTGAAGCTCCAGGAGCTGTTCGGTCTCACCGAGACACCGGAGGTGGCCGGGGTGCCGGTCCTCGTGCACCTGCTCTCCCCCGCCGGCCGCCCGGCGGCGGTCACCGCCGATCTGGCATCGTTCTGGCAGGACGGCTACCGGGCGGTGCGGGCGGAGCTGCGCGGCCGCTATCCGAAGCATCCGTGGCCGGAGGACCCGACGACGGTCGCGGCGACCCGGCACACCTCGGCGCGGCTCAGGCGGGAGTAGGCGCCGGATCCGGGGCGGGTGCGGTCGCCGCCTCCGGCTCCCGGCCGCCCAGCCGCCGGGACCGTGCCTCCAGCCACAGCGCGAGCGCCAGCAGCCCGGCGGCAAGGATCAGGAAACCCCGGGGCAGGTACGAGGTGAGCAGCAGGATCAGCACACGCTGGGACGAGACCAGTGCGACAGTGGACTCGACGTAGTCCTCGCGTATCTTCACGTGTCCGGCGAACACGGTGACCGTGTCCTCGGGCATTCCCATCGCCTTCGCGTTGCGCAGCTCCTCCTTGTGGATCTCCTCGCCGTTGACGGGCGCGCCGGTGACCGGGTCGACCCAGAACATCCGCTTGGTGGTGTACCAGCGGGTCATGCCCGTCTTGGCGACCTGCGCGGCGGTCACGCCCTCGATCGGCATCTTCTTCGGCATCGGAACCTTGGTCCACGGGATCGTCTGCTCGAAGTAGTAGACGTCCATGCCGCGAAACGTCCGGGTGCCCCGATAGTGGATCGGCGAGCTGGTGCGGGTCTGGGCGTCGAAGTACTCGTAGTCACGTTTCTCGGTGAGGAACGGCCATTTGAACTCGATGCCCTCGCGCTCGACGGGGTCGCCGTCGACGCTCTCGCCGGTGGCGTGGACGGGGGCCTGGCTGTGCGCGTCGAAGATGTAGCGCTCGGGGATCTGCGAGACCGTCGCGCCGTTCGGGCCGACCACGTAGCTGAGGGTGTCCCAGACGACGACGTCGCGGCCGGCGCTGCGCTCGATCTTCTCGGACTCCTCCACATTGCCTTTGAGGGTCTGCACGATGGTGACCTTGGGGACCTCCTTGACCTTCATCCCGTCGCTGTAGTCGAGGAGCGTGGCGGGCTTCGCCTCCAGAACCATCTCCTGGTACTGGCCGGGCGGGATCTTCGCCAGCCGCGGGAAGGCGTACCAACGCAGCAGTGGCGACAGCGCGGCGAAGAAGACGGCGAAGGCCAGGAGTACGAGTCCGGCTCGGCGGCGCATGGCGCCCTCCCTCTACTTCTTGGGTCCGGGGACGGTGGTCAGCAGGGGTTTGGGCGAGGTCTCGCCGGGTGGTGCGCCGATCGCGGTGACCGTGAACACAAGGGCGAGGGCCGCGGCCAGCCCGATGGCGGCGGCGATGACGGCACGCATGCTCGGCCTCCTGGAGAGCGCAGACCTGACAGGTCGTCAGGATTGCGGCACCGTAGCAACGGAGACGCGAGATGAGAACACGTGAGACCGACCGGCAATGGGGGGGTGGGTGAAGGAGCGGGGCTGGGGTGCGTGCATCGCAAGGCGGAGGATTGAGCCATGGCGAATGGGGCCTCCCCTGCTCGAGCCAAGCCGAGAGCTCGGGGAACATGGTGAGGGACGACAACGCCGCGAGGTGCGTGCCCCAGCCCCGGGACGCCGCCCCCCAAGTGCCGGCCGGACTGAAGCAGCCCCGGTGCCGGGTGGTGGCACAGGGGCTGCTTGAGGACGCGGTACGGCTCCGGGGTTGCCGTCAGGCGGCGGGCGCCTCGACGTCGAGCTCGATGACGACGGTGGCGCCGCCCTCGGTGGTCAGGCGGAGCCTGTACGTGCCCGCGGTGTCGTCGGCGTAGATCTTCGGGAGCCTCAGCGTACCGTCGGCGCCGGTCTTCAGGTCCGTCAGGCTGCGGACCGGGTTGCCGCCCGCGTCCTTGAAGTACGGGCCCTTGTCGTTCTCCACCGGCGTGCCCCCGTCGGTGATCATCGTCGCGGTGACGGCGACCCCGGACGCGACCGCACCCCGGTACGTCGCCTTGACCGCGACGGTGTCGGCGAACTCGGCTCCGGGGGCGGCGGTCAGTGCCTTGCCGTCGGTCCTGGCGATCGCGTCGGCCTGCCGGGCCGTCACGGTCGCCGTGTACGGGACGGCCGGCAGCGAACGTCCGGTGGCGATGGCCCGGACCGTGAACCGGCCCGTCTTCTCGCCCGCTTGCAGCACCGGAGCCGTCACCGTGCCATCGGCACCCGTGGCCAGGGTGACCGAGGTCTTCCCGCCCTCGAAGCGGGCGTCGGTGTCACCGGAGATGGTGAAGGTGACGGACACCTTGGCGAGTGGGCCACCCAGAGTGTTCTTCGCCCGCACCTTGATCCGTTCGGCGAACGCGTCGCCCGCGGTGGCGGTCAGCTTGCCGGTTCCCGCGTTCTCCACGGCGTCGAGGGTCTGCGCCGGTGTCGGCTCGGGACTCGGCTCGGGGCTCGTCGAACCGCCGCCCGGCTTCGAAGGCTTCGAAGGCCTCGGGTCCGGCTTTTGGCTCGGGGGCGGCGACGGCGACGTGCCGGGGTTCGGGCTCGGGTCCGTGCCACCGTCGAGGGGCGGCGGGACGACGCCGCTGCCGTCGGGGACCTCGTGCGTGCCGCGCCTGTAGTAGTCGAACCAGGAACGGACCGTACGAAGGTATTCGTTCGAGTGGTTGTAGCTGAGGACCGCCCGGTCGAGATCAGCCGCCACCGCCAGGTCGCGCGACCCGGCGCAGAGATAGTGCCCGGCGGCGAGCGCCGCGTCGTAGATGTTGTTGGGGTCCTTGCGGCCGTCGCCGTTGCCGTCCTGGCCCCACGTCGCCCACGTCGACGGGATGAACTGCATCGGGCCGACCGCGCGGTCGTGCGTCGAATCCCCGTCGTACACCCCGTTGTCGGTGTCCTTGATCATGGCGAAGCCCTGACCGTTGAGGACCGGACCGAGAATCGGGGAGAACGTGGTGCCGTTCGCATCGACCCGGCCGCCGCGGGCCTGGCCGGACTCGACCTTCCCGATCGCGGCGAGGAGCTGCCACGGCAGCCGGCAGGCCGCGTCGGTGCCCGCGAGAGACCGCTCGGCCTTCTTGTACGCGGCCAGAACCGAAGCCGGTATGCCCGATTGCGCACTACCGATGATCGGCAGATTCGTCGACGTACCGGGCTTGTTGGGGCTGACCAGCGGAGGCAGGTCCGTGTAGTACGGCGAGTTGCCGCTGGCCGCGGGGTCGTCGGACGGTGTGGAACCGGCGGCCGGCTGGTCACCACCGGTGTCGGCGCCGGCCGATGCGAGTACCGCACCGGGGCCTTGCGAGGCGGCGAGCGCCGCCACAGCAACTGCGGCCACCGCAGTGGTGGTCGCCCCTCGGCGCAGTCGGCGGCCGAATTGCGCTGCCATACGTCTGATCCCTCCCCGTCGACGGCTGCCCGCGCTCCCCAGCGCAAGGACTCAGGCGACCCTACGGCAACTTGTGCCGCTCGAACACAGTGACCTGACCGCTTCTTACCGGTATTTCACGTTGCATACCGCAAGTTGTACGACGGGCGTCGCCTGTGCATCGCCAGAACACCGGATCAGCGCCGACGTGCTCACCCATACTTGCCGCCATGCCGTTCACCCTGAGCCATGCCGCCGCCGTCCTCCCGGTGATCCGCCGGAACGGCACCGGGCGCGGACCGCTCGTCGCCTCGGCGCTCGTCGCCGGTTCGTTCGCCCCCGACATGACGTACTACGCGGACACGGCAATCCCGGGCGCGATGGAGTTCGGAGCGGTCACCCACGCGGTATGGGGTGTGTTCACGGTGGATGTCCTGATCACCGCGGCCGTGGTGGCCCTGTGGCTGCTGCTGCGCGAACCACTGGTGGCACTGCTCCCGCAGCCCTGGCAGGGGCGCGTGTACACCTTCGTGCGGGGAGAGCGGCGCGGCCCGTGGGGGGTGCCCGACGGCGCGTGGTTCGTCCTGTCGGCGGTCCTCGGGGCGGGCAGCCATGTGGTGTGGGACGCGTTCACCCATCACGACCGGTGGGGCACCCGGCTGGTGCCGGTGCTGGGCGAGAGCATCGGCGGCTTTCCGGTGTTCCAGTACGTGCAGTACGGCAGTTCGGCCGTTGCGCTGACCGTCCTCACCTGGTTCACCGTGTCGGGGCTGCGGCGGACCGGGGCCCGCCCCGCCCCGCCGCCCCTACCCGCCCTCGACCACCGGGACCGGTGGTACGCGGGCACCCTGCTGAGCCTCTGCGTGCTGCTCGGCATCGTCCACCGGTGCGCCCGCTGGTACGCGTCCTTCGGGCACATCGACACACCACTGGACATCATCCCGACCGCCTGCTTCGGCGCCGGAGCCGGCCTCGCCGTCGGACTGGTGCTGTACGGGGTGTGGATCCGCCTCCGCGAACGGAGACGAAACCGACCGCCCACCGGGGCCGCGGATCCCGGCCGCCGGACGGACCTCGTATCGAGCCCGCCCGGCGTGTGAGCTCCTCTGAGCACCGTACGACCGCCGGGACCACCCCGCTCACGTCAGTGCGCGGCGGACTCCCAGTCCGCACCCACACCGACCGACACATCCAGCGGGGCACGCAGCTGCACCGCCGTCGACATCTCGTGGCGCAGGATCTCCTCCACCTTCTTCCGCTCGCCCTTGGCGATCTCCAGCACGATTTCGTCGTGGACCTGGAGCAGCATCCGGGACTTCAACTGCGCCTCGGTGAGCGCCCGGTCGACCTGAAGCATGGCGACCTTGACGATGTCCGCCGCCGTCCCCTGGATCGGTGCGTTCAACGCCATCCGCTCAGCCGTCTCGCGGCGCTGCCGGTTGTCGCTGTTCAGGTCCGGGAGGTAGCGGCGACGGCCGAAGACCGTCTCCGTGTAGCCGGTGGCCCGGGCCTCCTCCACCACCCGGTGCAGATAGTCACGGACCCCGCCGAACCGCTCGAAGTACGTGTCCATCAGACCGCGCGCCTCGCCCGCCTCGATGTTCAGCTGCTGCGACAGACCGAACGCGGAGAGCCCGTACGCGAGCCCGTAACTCATCGCCTTGATCTTGCGGCGCATCTCCGCGTCGACAGCGGACTTGTCGACACCGAAAACCTGCGAGGCCACCGTGGTGTGCAGGTCCTCACCGGACGTGAACGCCTCGATCAGGCCCGCGTCCTCCGACAAGTGGGCCATCACCCGCAGTTCGATCTGGCTGTAGTCCGCCGTCATCAGCGTCTCGAACCCGTCACCGACGACGAAACCGCGCCGGATCGCCCGGCCCTCGTCCGTGCGGACCGGAATGTTCTGCAGATTGGGGTCGGTCGACGAGAGCCGACCGGTCGCCGCGACCGTCTGGTTGAACGTCGTGTGAATGCGGCCGTCCGCCGCGATCGTCTTGACCAGGCCCTCGACCGTCACCCTCAGCTTCGCCTGCTCGCGATGGCGCAGCATGATGATCGGCAGCTCGTGCTCCGTCTGCACCGCCAGCCACGCCAGCGCATCCGCGTCCGTCGTGTAACCCGTCTTCGTCTTCTTCGTCTTCGGCAGCCCCAGCTCACCGAAGAGAACCTCCTGAAGCTGCTTGGGCGACCCGAGGTTGAACTCACGGCCCACCGCGGCGTGCGCCTCCTTCACCGCCTGCTGCACCGCGCCGGCGAACTGCTGCTCCATGCCTTCCAGGTGCTCCCGGTCCGCTGCGATGCCGTGCCGCTCCAGGCGGGCCAGCAGCGCGGACGTCGGCAGCTCCATGTCGTGCAGCAGCTCGGCGGCGCCGACCTCCTGCAGCCGCACGGTGAACGCCTCGCCCAGATCAAGGACCGCACGGGCCTGCGCCATCAGCGCCTCGGCCTCCGCCCGGTCGTCCGCACCGAACGCCAGCTGCCCGTCGGACGCCGCCGCGGGGGCCAGCTCCCGGCCCAGATACTCCACCGACAAGGCGTCCAGCGCGAAGGACCGCCGGCCGGGCTTGACCAGATACGCGGCCAGCGCCGTGTCCATCGTCACGCCGTCGACCCGCCAGCCGTGCTCCGGGAAGACCCGCATCGCACTCTTCGCGTTGTGCATGACCTTCGGCCGCCCGGCATCCGCGATCCAGGCGGCGAACGCCCGCTCGTCCGCCTCGTCGAGCTGCGCCGGGTCGAACCACGCCGCCGCCCCGTCCCCCGCGGCCAGCGCGATCTCCGTGACACTGCCGGTGCCCAGCGCCCACGTGTCCACCGAGGCGACACCCAGCGGCTGCCCGCCGTGCTCGGCCAGCCACGGCGCCAGCTCACCGGCACCCAGCACCGCACCGTCCAGCTCGACGCCCGCGGCAGGCGCCGGGGCCTCGGCCTCCGCAGCCCCCGGGTCCACGGCCAGCAGCCGCTCCCGCAGGCTCGGGTTACGGATCTCCAGCACATCCAGCACACCCGTGACCGCCGACCGGTCGTACGGCGCACGCTCCAGATCCTGCGGAGCCTTCGACAGCTCCACATCCCGGACCATCTCGGTCAGCCGCCGGTTCAGCTTCACGGACTCCAGATGGTCCCGGAAATTCTGCCCGGCCTTCCCCTTGACCTCGTCGGCGCGCGCGACCAGCTCGTCGAACGAACCGAACTGATTGATCCACTTCGCGGCCGTCTTCTCACCGACCCCCGGAATACCCGGCAGATTGTCCGACGGGTCCCCGCGCAGCGCCGCGAAGTCCGGGTACTGCTGCGGCGACAGCCCGTACTTCTCCTCGACCTTCGCCGGGGTGAACCGCGTCAGCTCCGACACACCCTTCGTCGGGTACAGCACCGTGACGTTGTCCGTGATCAACTGGAACGAATCCCGGTCACCGGTGACGATCAGCACCTCGAACCCGGCCGCCTCCGCCTGCGTCGCCAGCGTGGCGATCACATCGTCCGCCTCGAAACCGTCGACCGCGAAACGATCGGCATGCATCGCGTCCAGCAGCTCACCGATCAGCTCGACCTGCCCCCTGAACTCGTCCGGCGTCTTCGAACGGGTCGCCTTGTACTCCGGGAACTCCTGCGACCGCCACGTCTTGCGCGAGACGTCGAAAGCCACCGCGAAATGCGTGGGCGCCTCGTCACGCAGCGTGTTCGCCAGCATCGACGCGAAGCCGTACACCGCGTTCGTCGGCTGCCCCGCCCCTGTCGTGAAATTCTCCGCAGGCAGCGCAAAGAACGCCCGGTACGCCAGGGAGTGCCCGTCCATCAGGAGCAGGCGCGGTCGGTTGTCTGCCGTCTTCTTCGATGCCGTCTCAGCCACGCCCCCGATCCTGCCACGGACCACCGACAATCCGGACCGCACACCACTCGCCCGGCACCCGTCCCGCGCCGCGTGACACGATCGCCGGAGACAGAAGAACACGGAAACACACGAAGCGACACCGCGCAGGTTCGCAGCTGGCTCGAAGGGGAGCAGACATGGCCACCAAGCCGCCCACCGGTGACCCGGTCCAGGACGCACCGCACGTCGAACCGGCCCAGCACGCCGCCGCCGGACTGCCCGCCGTCGCCCACAGCCTGCGCATCGCCCAACAGCAGATGGGCATCCGCCGCACTGCCCGGACCCTCCTCAAGGTCAACCAGAAGGACGGCTTCGACTGCCCCGGCTGCGCCTGGCCCGAGGGCGACAAACGGCACACCGCCGAGTTCTGCGAGAACGGCGCCAAGGCCGTCGCCGAAGAAGCCACCCTGCGCCGCGTCACCCCCGACTTCTTCGCCGCCCACCCCGTGGCCGACCTGGCCACCCGCAGCGGCTACTGGCTCGGCCAGCAGGGCCGCATCACCCAGCCGATGTACCTGCCCGAAGGCGCCGACCGGTACGAGGCAGTGACCTGGGAGCACGCCTTCGAGATCATCGCCGGGGAACTGCGCGCCCTCGGCTCCCCCGACGAAGCGCTCTTCTACACCTCCGGCCGCACCAGCAACGAGGCCGCGTTCCTGCTCCAGCTGTTCGCCCGCGAATTCGGCACCAACAACCTGCCGGACTGCTCCAACATGTGCCACGAGTCCTCCGGCTCCGCCCTCACGGAGACCATCGGCATCGGCAAGGGCAGCGTCTCCCTCGAGGACCTCCACCAGGCCGACCTGATCATCGTCGCCGGACAGAACCCCGGCACCAACCACCCCCGGATGCTCTCCGCCCTGGAGAAGGCCACATCCGCAGGCGCCAGGA
The DNA here is from genome assembly GCF_040683105.1 of Streptomyces sp. NPDC051020. Taxonomy (NCBI): domain Bacteria; kingdom Bacillati; phylum Actinomycetota; class Actinomycetes; order Kitasatosporales; family Streptomycetaceae; genus Streptomyces; species Streptomyces sp. NPDC051020. The sequence continues at coordinate 84,010 of NZ_JBFBCG010000025.1, forward strand.
TCATCTCGGTGAACCCACTGCCCGAAGCCGGCCTGGAACGGTTCAAGAACCCGCAGACACCCCAGGGCATGATCAAGGGCACCGCCCTCAACGACCTCTTCCTGCAGATCCGCATCGGCGGCGACCAGGCCCTCTTCCGGCTCCTCAACAAGATGATCCTGGAGACCGAAGGCGCCGTCGACGACACCTTCGTACGCGAACACACCCACGGGTACGAGGAATTCGCCGCCGCCGCCCGCGCCGCCGACTGGGACGAGACCCTCACCGCCACCGGCCTCGACCGCGCCACCATCGAGCAGGCCCTCACCATGATCCTCGCCTCGAAGCGCACCATCGTCTGCTGGGCCATGGGCCTGACCCAGCACAAACACTCCGTCCCCACCATCCGCGAAGTCGTCAACTTCCTCCTGCTCCGCGGCAACATCGGACGGCCCGGCGCCGGAGTCTGCCCCGTCCGCGGCCACTCCAACGTCCAGGGCGACCGCACCATGGGGATCTTCGAACGCCCCGCCCCCGGATTCCTCGACGCCCTCGACAAGGAATTCGGCATCACCTCACCACGCCACCACGGCTACGACGTCGTCCGCTCCATCCAGGCCCTCCGCGACGGCGACGCCAAGATCTTCTTCGCCATGGGCGGCAACTTCGTCGCGGCCACCCCCGACACCAACGTCACCGAGGCCGCCATGCGCCGCGCCCGCCTCACCGTCCACGTATCGACCAAACTCAACCGCTCGCACGCCGTCACCGGCACCCGCGCCCTGATCCTGCCCACCCTCGGCCGCACCGACAAGGACATCCAGGCGAGCGGCAAGCAGTTCGTCAGCGTCGAGGACTCCATGAGCATGGTCCACGCCTCCCGCGGCAACCTCACCCCCGCAAGCCCCCACCTGCTCTCCGAACCCGCCATCGTCGCCCGCATGGCACGCGCCGTCCTCGGCCCCGGATCCACCACCCCCTGGGAAGATTTCGAGAAGGACTACGCCACGATCCGCGACCGCATCTCCCGCGTCGTCCCCGGCTTCGAGAACTTCAACGCCCGCATCGCCCACCCCGGCGGATTCACCCTCCCGCACGCCCCGCGCGACTCCCGCCGATTCCCCACCGCCACCGGCAAGGCCAACTTCACCGCGGCACCCGTCGAATACCCCGAACTCCCCGAAGGCAGACTGCTGTTGCAGACCCTGCGCTCCCACGACCAGTACAACACCACCATCTACGGCCTCGACGACCGCTACCGCGGCATCAAGGGCGGCCGCCGCGTCGTCCTCGTCCACCCCGCCGACGCGGCCGAACTGGGCCTGGCCGACGGCTCGTACACCGACCTGGTCAGCGAATGGAAGGACGGCGTGGAACGGCGCGCCCCCGGCTTCCGAGTGGTGCACTACCCCACCGCCCGGGGCTGCGCCGCCGCCTACTACCCGGAGACCAATGTGCTGGTACCGCTGGACGCAACCGCGGACACCAGCAACACTCCTGCGAGCAAGTCCGTGATCGTACGGTTCGAGCACCCGGACAGCTGAGGACATCACAGCCCTATAGCACGGCAGATCGCGACGGCTCTGTGCGACAGCAGCCCTCCCGACAGCACTCACCGCCGGCTGCGCCGGCAGCCCCGCCCCCGACAACCCGTCCGGACAGCAGGGCGGGGACGCCGGCAGCCGGCAGGCCACCCCCGGGGTCGTATCCGACCCCGCGGAACTCCAGAAGGGCCTCGGCCCCCTGCCGCCCGAGCTGCGCAAGGCCTACGACGGCTACTGGGCAGCCTGGATCGAGGCGAACGCCACGTCCGACCCGGACAACGCACGCCTCGGCCGCGCGGCCGGCGGCGATCTGCTGCCGCTGCTGCGTGACAGCCTCGCCCGGGCGAGGGCGGCGGGCACCGTGCAGAAGGGGACGGTGGGCCATGAGGTCCGCGGAGCCACCAGCCGGAACGGCGGCCGGGCCGTCGTCGACTGCACCGATCTCGACAACTGGCTGATCTACGACACCCGCACGGGCAAGGAGACGCTCCGAGTACTACCTGTCGAACAAGAACGCCCCACACTGCTGACGGAGAACGCCGGAATGGAAACCCTGCTCTAAGCGTTCGCTCAGGCACCTGGTAAGACGGTGCACAACGCACTGAACAACCTGAGAGACCTGACAACGATCGGAGCCGGGCCCCATGGGCGAGCAGAACACTGTGAAGTTCCCGCAAGAGGTCATCGACGAGTACGCCGCCCTCGGCGTGGACCTTCCCGCGCTGTTCTCCGCGGGGCACCTCGGCACCCGCATGGGCGTCCAGATCCTCGAGGCCTCCGCGGAGCGGGTCGTCGGCACCATGCCGGTCGAGGGAAACACCCAGCCCTACGGGCTGCTGCATGGCGGCGCCTCGGCCGTCCTCGCCGAGACGCTCGGCTCCGTCGGCTCGATGCTCCACGGCGGCTCCCAGAAGATCGCCGTGGGCGTCGACCTGAACTGCACCCATCACCGAGGGGTACGGAGCGGACTCGTCACCGGCACCGCCACCCCCGTACACCGCGGCCGTTCCACCGCCACCTACGAGATCGTCATCACCGACGAACAGGACAAGAGGGTCTGCACCGCCCGCCTCACCTGCCTGCTCCGCGACGCCCCCAAGGCTGCCGCCGCCTGACCCACCGACACCACAACACACTCCTGCCCGGCCGGATGGAAAATCCGGCCGGGCAGACCCATATCCACGCACAACAACCCGCCCACACAAGACCGTTGAACAAGCTCCACACCCAACACCCTTGACCCCACAACCCGTTGTGTGGCCCACTCGGCAGCCACACACGACCCACCGACACCACAGGGCGTGGACCACACCCCACCCGGCGTAACACTGCGTAACAAGCGCCCCATGCCGGAGCGCCGCCGGGCAGCACAAAGAACCCGGCCCCGCAGACACCGGGCACCCCGTCGCGCCCTCACACCCCCCGATGACGTGACAGCACCAAGATCGCCTCAAGCCCCTTAGCAGAGCTGCGCGTTCTCAGAATGCGGTCACTTTGCCGTCCAGTAAAAAGCCGTACATGTCCCCACAGCCACCTCAAGCGTTCCTCAACGGCATAACAAGACAGTCACATCCTCCGCCGACCCATCCCCGACTCCGCCACCTGCGCCTAGAGTCACGGCCAGTCACCGCGCCGCCGGGCGCGTCTGCAGCACGGCCCTGTACCAACCCAGTACGGCCCGGCGAACGACACGGCACCTCAAGCAGAGGAGGCCGCGCCAGGGAAAGGACCTTTCGTGCGACACCGTTCTTTGCTCATCCTCACCACAGTGCTCACCACAGGAGCCCTGACGCTCACCGCCTGCGGGTCGCGCGACGACAGCAAGAAGAGCAGCGGCGGCGACACCCAAACCGTCGTCATCGGCGTCGACGCGCCCATCACGGGCGACCTGTCCGCCCTCGGCCTCGGCATCAAGAACTCCGCCGAACTCGCCGTCAAGACGGCGAACAAGGAAAAGACCGTCCCCGGCATCAAGTTCGAGGTCAAGCCGCTCGACGACCAGGCACAGCCCTCCGTCGGCCAGCAGAACGCCCAGAAGTTCATCGACGACGACGCCGTCCTCGGCGTCGTCGGCCCGCTGAACTCCGGCGTCTCCCAGTCGATGCAGAAGCCGCTCAACGACGCCTCCCTCACCCAGATCTCCCCCGCCAACACCGGCACCGAGCTCACCCAGGGCGAAAACTGGAAGACCGGCGACAAGAAGCGCCCCTACAAGACCTACTTCCGCACCGCCACCACGGACCAGGTCCAGGGCGCCTTCGCAGCGAAGTACCTCTTCAACGACGCGAAGATCAAGCAGGTCTACCTCATCGACGACCAGAAGCCGTACGGCGCCGGTCTCGCCGCCTCCTTCAAGGCGACCTTCACCACCCTCGGCGGCAAGATCGTCGGCACCGACCACGTCAACCCCGACGACCGCGACTTCAACGCCGTCGTCACCAAGGTCAAGAAGTCCGGCGCCAAGGCCGTCTACTACGGCGGCGAGTACCCCGCCGGCGCACCCCTGAGCCAGCAGCTCAAGGACAGCGTCCAGATCCCCCTCATGGGCGGCGACGGCATGTACAGCGCCGACTTCATCAAGCTCAACAAGAAGTCCCAGGGCGACATCGCCACCTCCGTCGGCAAGCCCGTCGAGGAACTCGACTCCGCCAAGAAGTTCATCGCGGACTACAAGACGGCCGGATACAAGGACGCCTACGAGGCGTACGGCGGCGGCACCTACGACGCCACCTGGGCGATCATCGAAGCCGTCAAGCTCGCCGTCTCCGAGAACGACGGCAAGCTCCCCGACAACGCCCGCGCCAAGGTCCTCGACGCCATGAGCAAGGTCAAGTTCGACGGCGTCACCGGTCCCGTCTCCTTCGACGAGTACGGCGACACCACCAACACCATGATGACCGCCTACCAGGTCGACGGCGGCAAGTGGACGTCCAAGCTCAGCGAGGTCTACAAGCCCTGACCCGGCCCGCCCTCCCGGGCGCGCACTGAACCGACACCAGACCGCGCGGGGGCGCTACCAGGGCTCCCGCGCGGTGCCATATCCGAACCACTCCACGGAGGCCCTGCGGTGAACGAACTGCCGCAACAGCTGGCCAATGGACTCATCCTCGGCGCGATGTACGGTCTCATCGCGATCGGCTACACGATGGTCTACGGAATCATCCAGCTCATCAACTTCGCCCACGGCGAGATCTTCATGATCGGAGGCTTCGGAGCTCTCACCGTGTACCTCTGGATGCCGGCCGGTGTCTCCCTCCTCGCGATCATCCCACTCATGATCATCGGCGGCGTCATATGCTCCGTCGCCGTCAGCGCCGCAGCCGAACGCTTCGCCTACCGGCCCCTGCGGGGCGCCCCCCGACTGGCCCCGCTGATCACCGCGATCGGACTCTCCCTCGCACTCCAGCAGGCCATCTGGAAGTGGTACCCCGACGCCAAGAAGGACCGCTCCTTCCCCCAGTTCAAGGGCGAAGCGATCGACATCCTCGGCGCCCACATCCAGCGCGGTGACCTCTTCGTCCTCATCACGGCACCCATCTGCATGCTCGCCCTCGGGCTCTTCGTCTCCAAGACCCGCTCCGGCCGCGGCATGCAGGCCACCAGCCAGGACCCCGACACCGCAAAGCTCATGGGCATCAACACCGACCGCATCATCGTCATGGCCTTCGCCATCGGTGCCGCGTTCGCCGCCGTCGCCGCCGTCGCCTACGGGCTCAAGAACGGCCAGATCGGCTTCAGAATGGGCTTCATCATGGGCCTCAAAGCCTTCACCGCAGCCGTACTCGGCGGCATCGGCAACATCTACGGCGCCATGCTCGGCGGCGTCGTCCTCGGCATCGCCGAATCCCTCGCCACCGGCTACATGAGCAACGTCCCCGGCATGGAACTCTTCGGCGGCGGCGCCTGGAAGGACGTATGGGCCTTCGTCCTCCTCATCATCGTCCTGCTGCTCCGCCCCCAGGGCCTGCTCGGCGAACGCGTCGCGGATCGGGCGTGATACGGATGACCACCAACGACACCACCACACCCGGGGCCGCCCCCTTCCTCGCGATCCCCGCAGCCGCGGCCCGCATCGGCACCCTCGCAGGCGCCGCAGTCGCACTCGTCGGCACTTTCCTCGCCTGGACCTGGACCAGCGAATTCCCCGGCGACCTCACCGTCACCGGCTACCCCGGCGGCCTCCAGGTCCTCACCCTCATCAGCGCCGCACTCACCCTGCTCCTCACCCTGTCCGGATACGGCATCCGAGGGCTCCGCTGGCTCACCCCCGGCGGCACCAACAGCCCCGTCCGCCTCCTGGCACTCGGCACCCTCGGCACCACCGGCTACACCATCGGTGCCATCGCCTACGACCTCGGCGGAGTCGTCAACCTGGAACCCGGCGCCTGGGTCAGCGGCATCGGCGCACTCGTCGCCGCCGTGGCCGCACTCGGACTCCCCGGCGACCAACCCACCTCCAACGCCACCGCAGCCGGCGCCTGGGAACGCTTCCGCGACAGCCTCCGCGCACCGTCGGCCCCCCGGGCCAAAACCCTCCCCGACTGGGCCGAAATCCTCATCATCGTCGTGTCGTTCGGCATCGGCCTCCAAGTCTTCGCCTACGGCATCGACACCGACTACACCGAACTCTTCATCGGCTTCCTCATCACCGTCGGCTTCGCCTTCACCGCACTCCACCGGGCCGGACTCGTCTCCCGCCTCACCGCGCTGACCGCGAAACACCGCAACATCACCCTCACCGCCGCCCTCGTCGCAGCCGTCTGCTTCCCGTTCACCCAGCAGAAGGAGGAATACGCGCTCATCGGCGCCAACATCCTCATCTTCGCCACCGTGGCACTCGGCCTCAACGTCGTCGTCGGCCTCGCCGGCCTCCTCGACCTCGGATACGTCGCCTTCCTCGGCGTCGGCGCCTACGCCGCCGCCCTCGTCTCCGGCTCCACATTTTCGGCCATCGGCGTCGAATTCCCCTTCTGGGCCGCCGTACTGACCGGCGCCGCAGCCTCACTCGTCTTCGGCGTACTCATCGGCGCACCCACCCTCCGACTGCGCGGCGACTACCTCGCCATCGTCACCCTCGGCTTCGGTGAGATCTTCCGCCTGACCGTGAACAACCTCAACGGCAACAGCGGACCCGACCTCACCAACGGCTCCCAGGGCATCCCCAGCATCCCCGACCTCAACTTCTTCGGATTCGACTTCGGGATCAAACACGACATCCTCGGCTTCAACCTCGGCAGGTCCGCCAACTACTACCTGCTGATGCTCGTCTTCACCGCCGTCGTCGTCCTCGTCTTCCGCCGCTCCGGAGAATCCCGCATCGGCCGCGCCTGGGTCGCCATCCGCGAGGACGAGACCGCAGCCACCGCCATGGGCATCAACGCCTTCCGGCTCAAGCTGATCGCCTTCGCCCTCGGCGCCACCCTCGCCGGCCTCGCCGGCACCGTCCAGGCACACGTCAACTACACCGTGACACCCGAGCAGTACCAGTTCGCCGGCTCCGTACCCCCCAACTCCGCCTTCCTCCTAGCCGCAGTCATCCTCGGCGGCATGGGAACCCTCAGCGGACCTCTCGTCGGCGCCGCACTGCTCTACCTCATCCCGGCCAAGCTGCAGTTCATGCAGGACTACCAGCTCTTCCTCTTCGGCGTCGCACTCATCCTCCTGATGCGCCTGCGTCCCGAAGGCCTCGTCGCCGACCGCAGGAAGCAGCTCGAATTCCACGAGAACGACCCGATCGACGTACCGGAACCACGGCAGGCCGAAGAGACCGGCGTCGGCATCGCCAAGGCGGGGGCGTGACCACCATGACCACCACCACGAAAACCGCCACGACCGTCCTCGACGCGAGCGGCGTCACCATGCGCTTCGGCGGCCTCACCGCCGTACGCAACGTCGACCTCACCGTCAACACGGGCGAAATCGTCGGCCTCATCGGCCCCAACGGCGCCGGGAAGACCACCTTCTTCAACTGCCTCACCGGGCTCTACGTCCCCACCGAAGGCAAAGTCAGCTACAAAGGCACCGTCCTGCCGCCCAAGCCCCACCTCGTCACCCAGGCAGGCATCGCCCGCACCTTCCAGAACATCCGGCTCTTCGCCAACATGACCGTCCTGGAAAACGTCCTCGTCGGACGCCACACCAGGACCAAGGAAGGCCTCTGGTCCGCCCTCCTGCGGCTCCCCGGCTTCACCAAGGCCGAACACGCCAGCCGCGAACGCGCCATGGAACTCCTGGAATTCATCGGCCTCCAGGACAAGGCCGACCACCTCGCGCGCAACCTCCCCTACGGAGACCAGCGCAAGCTGGAAATCGCCCGCGCACTGGCCAGCGACCCCGGACTCCTGCTCCTCGACGAGCCCACCGCCGGCATGAACCCGCAGGAAACCCGCGTCACCGAAGAGCTCATCTTCGCCATCCGCGACCAGGGCATCGCCGTCCTCGTCATCGAGCACGACATGCGGTTCATCTTCAACCTCTGCGACCGCGTCGCCGTCCTCGTCCAGGGCGAGAAGCTCGTCGAAGGCACCTCCGACGTCGTCCAGAGCGACGAACGCGTCGTCGCCGCCTACCTCGGCACCCCCTTCGAAGGCGCCCCCGGCGCCGAAGAAGTCGCCGAAGTCGAAGCAGCGGAAGCCGAAGCACACGCCGAAGCCGCCACCGACGACGACACCAGCACCACCCGCACCGAAGAGGAGGACACCCCATGACCGCACTGCTCCAGGTCGAAGACCTCCGCGTCGCCTACGGCAAGATCGAAGCCGTCAAGGGCATCTCCTTCACCGTCGAAGCAGGCCAGGTCGTCACCCTCATCGGCACCAACGGCGCCGGCAAGACCACCACCCTGCGCACCCTCTCCGGGCTCCTCAAGCCCGTCGGCGGCAGCATCCTCTTCGACGGCAAACCGCTCACCAACGTCCCGGCCCACAAGATCGTCTCCCTGGGCCTCGCCCACTCCCCCGAGGGACGCCACATCTTCCCCCGGCTGACGATCACCGAGAACCTCCAGCTCGGCGCCTACCTCCGCAACGACAAGGCAGGCATCGAGAAGGACATCCAGCGCGCCTACGACCTCTTCCCCATCCTCGGGGAACGCCGGAAGCAGGCGGCCGGAACCCTCTCGGGCGGCGAACAGCAGATGCTCGCCATGGGCCGCGCCCTCATGTGCCAGCCCAAGCTCCTGATGCTCGACGAACCCTCCATGGGCCTCTCCCCGATCATGATGCAGAAGATCATGGAGACCATCGTCGAACTCAAGGCGCAAGGCACCACCATCCTGCTCGTCGAGCAGAACGCCCAGGCCGCACTCTCACTCGCCGACCACGGCCACGTCATGGAGGTCGGCAAGATCGTCCTCTCCGGCACCGGCCAGAACCTCCTCCACGACGAATCCGTCCGCAAGGCGTACCTCGGCGAGGACTGACCGACACCGCTCCACACGGATGAGGCCCGCACCCCGATCGATCCGGGGTGCGGGCCTCATCCGTACGTACCTACGCGGCTACTCGCCGTCCTTCGCCGCCCTCTTCTTCTCCTCGGCATCCTCGATCAACGCCTCGGCAAGCTGCTGCATCGACAGCCGACGGTCCATCGACGTCTTCTGAATCCACCGGAACGCCGCCGGCTCCGACAGCCCGTAATCCGTCTGCAGAATGCTCTTCGCCCGGTCCACCAGCTTCCGCGTCTCCAGCCGCTGCGCGAGGTCCGCGACCTCGCTCTCCAGCGCCTTCAGTTCCGCGAACCGGGACACGGCCATCTCGATGGCCGGCACCACGTCGCTCTTGCTGAACGGCTTCACGAGGTACGCCATCGCCCCGGCGTCCCGGGCCCGCTCGACCAGGTCGCGCTGCGAGAACGCGGTGAGCATCAGGACGGGCGCGATGGACTCCTCGGCGATGCGCTCGGCGGCGGAGATGCCGTCGAGGATCGGCATCTTCACATCGAGAATGACGAGGTCGGGCCGGTGCTCACGAGCGAGCTCGACCGCCTTCTCGCCGTCACCGGCCTCGCCGACGACCGCATAGCCCTCTTCCTCGAGCATCTCTTTGAGGTCGAGGCGGATGAGGGCCTCGTCCTCCGCGATGACGACGCGGGTCGTCAGCGGCGGAACGTGCGACTTGTCGTCGTCGGCGACGGGCTGGGGCGACTCAGGCGTGGTCACGGGGCTCCTCGTTACGGGCAGGTGCAGCTCCCCTGAGCCTACCCACCTGCGGTATGGTGGTCGCGCAACGGGTCGAAGAGCACCTTCGATTCTGTGAGCCCCGGTAGCCCAATTGGCAGCAGGCAATGGATTCAAAACCCATACAGTGTCGGTTCGAGTCCGACTCGGGGCACTTTTCCTTCGATTCCAAGGCCGCCAAGGAATTGCAGAACTTCACATGAACGTGTGAATGCTGACTTATTCCACCTGTGGGTCACCAAGATCCAGCCAGGCTCAGCTTTGTGTACGACATTGATACGCGGAAGCGCGCTCTGGCACTCCTTGCACAAGGCTTCAGCCAGAACTCCGTAAGCAAGCAGACCGGCATCTCTCGTGCCGCCATCCGTTCGTGGCAGACACGAATAGAACCCCTCGACCGGAACCACGCTTCAGCCTGTCCGAGATGCTGCGGCCTGCCGAGAGATCCCGAAAACCCCGCCGCGTACGCATACTTACTGGGCCTCTACCTCGGTGACGGCTGTATCAGTTCAGCCAGAAGAGGCGTGTACTTCCTCCGTATCGCCTGCGCCGATGCCTGGCCGGGCCTCATCGACGCCTGTGCCGAGGCCATGCAGACCGTGCGCCCCGGAAACAAGGTGTTCCGGGTCCAGCGTCAGGGCTGCCAGTACGTGACGTGCCACAGCAAGCACTGGCCCTGCCTCTTCCCTCAGCACGGACCTGGCAAAAAGCACGGTCGCAAGATCGCTCTCGAACCCTGGCAACAGAGGATCGTGGATGCCCACCCATGGGAATTCATCCGCGGCCTCATCCACTCCGACGGATGCCGGATCACCAACTGGACCACTCGCCTCGTCGGTGGTGAACGGAAGCGCTACGAATACCCCCGGTACTTCTTCACCAACAAGTCGGACGACATCCGCAAGCTGTTCAGCGACACGCTCACCGCCGTAGGGGTCGAGTGGACAACCCTCGCACGAGGCAGCAGCCCGCTCAACATCTCCGTCGCCCGACGGGCGTCCGTCGCGCTCATGGACGCTCACGTCGGGCCGAAGTACTGACGACCGGGTTACTTGGGGCTGTCGTCCTCGCCGATGTGGTGCACACGCACCAGGTTCGTCGATCCGGGGACGCCCGGCGGGGAGCCGGCCGTGATGACCACGATGTCGCCCTTCTCGCAGCGGCCGATCCGCAGGAGTTCCTCGTCGACCTGGGCGACCATCGCGTCCGTGGAGTCGACGCGCGGGCCGAGGAAGGTCTCGACGCCCCAGGTCAGGTTCAGCTGGGAGCGGGTGGCCGGGTCCGGGGTGAAGGCCAGGAGCGGGATGGGTGAGCGGTAGCGGGAGAGTCGCTTGACCGTGTCGCCGCTCTGGGTGAAGGCGACGAGGAACTTCGCGCCGAGGAAGTCGCCCATCTCGGCGGCTGCCCGGGCGACCGCTCCGCCCTGGGTGCGGGGCTTGTTGCGGTCGGTGAGCGGGGGCAGGCCCTTGGCGAGGATGTCTTCCTCGGCTGCTTCGACGATGCGGGACATCGTGCGGACCGTTTCGACCGGGTATTTGCCGACGCTGGTCTCGCCGGAGAGCATCACGGCGTCGGTGCCGTCGATGACGGCGTTGGCGACGTCGGACACTTCGGCCCGGGTGGGGCGGGAGTTGTCGATCATCGAGTCGAGCATCTGGGTGGCGACGATGACCGGTTTGGCGTTGCGCTTGGCGAGTTTGATGGCGCGCTTCTGGACGATGGGGACTTGTTCGAGGGGCATTTCGACGCCGAGGTCGCCGCGGGCGACCATGATCCCGTCGAACGCGGCGACGATGTCGTCGATGTTCTCGACGGCCTGGGGTTTTTCGACTTTGGCGATGACGGGGAGGCGGCGGCCTTCTTCGTCCATGATGCGGTGGACGTCGTCGATGTCGCGTCCGCTGCGTACGAAGGAGAGGGCGATGACGTCGGCGCCGGTGCGCAGGGCCCAGCGGAGGTCTTCGATGTCTTTGTCGGAGAGTGCGGGGACGGAGACGGCGACGCCGGGGAGGTTGAGGCCCTTGTTGTCGGAGACCATGCCTCCTTCGATGACAGTGGTGTGGACGCGGGGGCCGTCGACGTGGGTGACTTCGAGGGTGACGCGGCCGTCGTCGACGAGGATGCGTTCGCCGGTGGTGACGTCGGTGTGGAGGCCTTCGTAGGTGGTGCCGCAGGTGTCGCGGTCGCCTTCGATGGGTTCGACGGTGATGGTGAAGCTGTCGCCGTGTTCAAGGAGTACGGGGCCTTCGCGGAAGCGGCCGAGGCGGATCTTCGGGCCTTGAAGGTCGGCGAGGATGCCGACGCTGCGTCCGGTTTCGTCGGAGGCTTTGCGTACGTGGCGATAGCGCTGTTCGTGTTCGACGTAGGAGCCGTGGCTGAGGTTGAAGCGGGCGACGTCCATTCCGGCTTCGACGAGTGCCTTGATCTGCTCGTATGTGTCGGTGGCTGGGCCCAGGGTGCAGACGATTTTTGCTCGGCGCATGGTTTGACCCTAGACCTTACCTACGGGTAGCGAATTGGGTCTGCGTGTCGTCTCAACAACCTTTGGGTGAAGGGTTATTGACAAGTGTTGAATTGTGCAGCGGGGCGCTCTGATGAGCATTGTTTTTCAGAGTTTTGGGGGTGCCATGGTGAAGCGGGCGTTCACCTGGGCGTAGAGGGTCTGCCGTTGGGGTTCGAGGTCGAGGGCGGGGGGTGTTTCGGGTTCCGCTCCGCCGTATGCGGCGCTGGCGCGGAAGCTGCCGGGTGCGGCAGGCATGGGTGCGAGGGGGGCGGCATTCTCGGCGCCGAGGTCGGCGATGTCGAGGAGGGCGGTGAGGTGAGTGCCGAGGGCGTCGGCGTATTCGCGGGCGCGTTGGACGGCTTCTTGTACGGCTTGGCGGCGGGCCCTGGCGTGGGCGGGTGAGTCGGGGCGGAGGTTCCACCAGGGGCCGTTGATGTGGGTCATGTCGAGGTCGGCGATGCGGGTGGTGAGTTCGCCGAGTGCGGTGAAGTCGCCGAGTACGGCGGTGATGTGGACGCGGCCGTGGTAGGCGCGGATCTTTTCGTCGCGTCCGCCTGCGGTGAGTTCGGGCGTGACGGAGAAGGCGCCGGTTTCGAGTTTTTCGACGGCTTGTCCGTAGGTGCGTACGAGTTCGAGGACGTGGGCGTTGCGTCGGGTGAGGTCGTCGAGGGCTGTTCGGCGGTCTTTGCCCCGGGCGGTGACGGTGATGGTGATGTGGGCGGTTTCGGGGTCGACTTCGAGGCGGGCTTCTCCGCAGACGGCGACGCGGGGGTGATCGGGGGTGCCGTAGGGGGCTGGTGTGACGGTCATGGGTTCACTGTCGCACCGGGGGGTGATCCGTGTGGTCATCAGATAGAAACCTGCAGGGGGTGTTGCGTGGTGCGGCTGGTGGGTCATTATCTACGCGCGTTGTGTACTGCATCTACGCGCGTTGTGTACTGCATCTACGCGCGTTGTGTACTGCGAGATCTGACTGTGGGAGACGAGATGCCGCTGAACCGTAGGACGTTCCTGGGCACATCGGCTGCGGCCGGTGCCGGTGTGGCGATGGCTGGGGGTGTGGCTGCGCCTGCCGAGGCCCACGGTCGTGGTCCTGGGCGTCCACCGAAGCGGTATGCGTTCACGGTGATGGGGACGACCGATCTGCATGGCAATGTCTTCAACTGGGACTACTTCACGGACAAGGAGTTCGACGACAAGGCGCACAACGATGTGGGTCTGGCGAAGATCTCGACGCTGGTGGAGCAGGTCCGTGCGGAGAAGGGCCGTCACAACACCCTGATGATCGATGCGGGTGACACGATCCAGGGCACGCAGCTGTCGTACTACTACGCGAAGGTCGATCCGATCACGGCGAAGCGTGGTCCGGTGCATCCGATGGCGCAGGCGATGAACGCGATCGGGTATGACGCGGCGGCGCTGGGCAACCATGAGTTCAACTACGGCATTCCGGTGCTGCGGAAGTTCGAGGAGCAGTGTGATTTTCCGCTGCTGGGTGCGAACGCGCTGGATGCGAAGACGTTGAGGCCGGCGTTCGCCCCGTATGTGATCAAGCGGATGCGTACGCCGCACGGTCCGGATGTGAAGGTGGCGATTCTGGGGCTGACGAACCCGGGGATCGCGATCTGGGACAAGGCGAATGTCAGCGGCAGGATGGTGTTCCCGGGGTTGGAGGAGCAGGCGGCGAAGTTCGTGCCGCGGCTTCGGTCCATGGGGGCGGATGTCGTGATCGTGTCGGCGCACTCGGGGACGAGCGGGACGTCGTCGTACGGTGATCAGGTTCCGTATGTGGAGAACGCGGCGGCGCTGGTGGCGGAGCAGGTGCCGGGTATCGATGCGATTCTGGTCGGTCATGCTCACTTGGAGATCCCCGAGTACTTCGTGGAGAACAAGGAGACGGGCAAGAAGGTGGTGCTCTCCGAGCCGTTGAAGTGGGGGCAGCGGTTGACGCTGTTCGACTTCGATCTGGTGTGGGAGAAGGGTCGCTGGGTGGTGGAGCGTGCGGGTTCGCGGGTGTTGAACTCGAACACGGTGGCCGAGGATCCGAAGATCACGGGGTTGTTGGCGGATGAGCACAAGAAGGTTGTGGCGTACGTCAATCAGGTGATCGGTACGTCGACGGCGGCGATGACGACGGCGGAGGCGGCCTGGAAGGACGAGCCGATCATTGATCTGATCAATGTGGTTCAGGCGGAGACGGTGAAGGCGGCTCTGGCGGGTGGTGCGTATGCGTCGCTGCCTGTGCTGTCGCAGGCGTCGTGTTTCTCCCGTACGGCGCAGATACCGGCGGGGAATGTGACGATCAAGGATGCGTCGGGGCTGTATCCGTTCGAGAACACGCTTGAGGCGCGGTTGCTGACGGGTGCGCAGATCAAGGATTATCTGGAGTTCTCGGCGCGGTATTACGTGCAGACGGCTGCGGGTGCTCCGGTGGATACGGCGAAGCTGACGAATGCGGGGAATACGCCGGACTACAACTATGACGCGGTGTCGGGTCTGACGTATGAGATCGATATTGCGAAGCCGAATGGTTCGCGCATTGTGAATCTGTCGTTCGAGGGCAAGGCGATCGATCCGGCGGCGGAGTTCGTGCTGGCGGTGAACAATTATCGGGCGAGCGGTGGGGGTAACTTCCCGCATGTGCCGGGTGCGAAGCAGCTGTGGGCGAATTCGGAGGAGATCCGGAACACGATCATTGGCTGGGTGCAGGCGAAGGGTTCGGTGGATAGTGCGCGGTTCGCTTCGGTGGACTGGCGGCTGACGCGGGATGGTGTGCCGGTTTTCTAGCGGCTGGATAAGACCGACCGGCACATGGGGGGTGGGAGAAGGAGCGGGGCTGGGTGTGTGCAGCTGCAAGGCGGAGGAGGGAGGCAACGCGAAGGGGGCCCCTCCCATGCCTTTCGGGCTATGGGGGAGTTGTTGACTGACGACAACGCCGC